>QNBZ01000266.1 GCA_003644295.1 Planctomycetota bacterium | reverse complement strand
TCCGCTGAATTGCAGGCGTTATCTGTTGCTGTTACTGTTACTGTGTATTTCTTTGGCAAGAGATCGAAGTTGTGCCAGAATACTTCATATGGTGATGTTGTGTCGTCATATTCATTGTCGCCTATCTTGAAGTGTACATTCTTCACACCGCTTGTTGCATCACTTGCATCTGCCTGGAATGTCATCTTGCCGATGATGAATGTTCCACCGAATGGGTTCTTGAACAACTGTCTACCCATGAGATATATGTATCCAGCCTGTGGATATGTCAAGCTTACTGATGGGGCTGTTGAATCTATCTTGAAGCTTACTGAGTGTACTGTCTCTTTGTTACCGACGCTATCAACACTGTAATAGTCTATTGTGTGTTCGCCATCAACACTTATTGTGAATGGTGCTGTGTATTTGAGCCATGAACCACCATCAATGCGATAGTATGTTTCTTCCACTGCTATGTTATCTGTTGCAACCAATGTTACTGTAACTGGGCTTGTGTACCAGCCATTGCATCCATCTGGTGAGGCTGGATCAAGTATTGCAGTTGTTGTTGGTGCCTCATCATCTATCTTTCCTGTTATCCATACATCATCGAGCTGTATTGATCCGTTATTCATTGTTTCATTGCTTACCAGTCTCCATCTTATCTTGACTTCCTGTCCTACATATGGTGTAATGTCTATACCATAGTTGTATGGTTCATATCCCATTGTTGGTGAGGATGTCTGATTCACCCATCCTGCTCCATTTGTTGCATCATCTGGTGTGTATCTTATCAATTCTTTCCATGTGTTGCCGCCATCGGTACTTATCTCTACGACCAGCAAGTCACCAGCATCCAATGTGTAGTTTATCATGTATCTGAGCCATGCCTGATATACTCCACTCAAGTCAACGTCCAATATGAGTTTGTCATCAGCATTGTTGCGATAGTATCCATAGCTGTGATCATAGGCAATAAAGTCTAAGAATGGGTAGTTGCTATAATCAAAGTGCAAGTTATAACTGCTCCATGGATATGGATCAAAGTTTCCTGCTGAATAGCTTCCACTGTAATGGCATGTATCTGTCACATGCCACATGCTTCCTGTCCATTCATTTATATTGAGCCATTTGTCTAATC
The DNA here is from genome assembly GCA_003644295.1 of Planctomycetota bacterium. Lineage (GTDB taxonomy): Bacteria > Planctomycetota > Phycisphaerae > Sedimentisphaerales > Anaerobacaceae > B140-G9. The sequence goes on along the minus strand of QNBZ01000266.1, from coordinate 1,969 downwards.
CATTCTCGAAGTCATCCTCGAACAATACAGTCTGTGTCCATCTCCATGGATGATCGGTTCCATCCCATGGAATTGTTTCATTCTCATGGCTGATAAGCTCAACGTTGTCAATATATGCTCCTTTGTATCCTGTGTAGCTATCTGATATGAAGTGGAAGCGGAATGTCATATTTTCTGTAATCTCCATTGTATGCAAGCTTCCAAAGAAATCAACTGGGTCATATACCCACAGAGAGGCTCCAGCTGTTAGATTGAATAATGTCAAATCATAATGCTCCCATGTCTCTACATTTACCGTTGTATTGTGTGTTGTAGCCCACCAATCATATATTGTCCACCAGTTATTGCCTGAGTCATTACTTACTTCTAATATTATATAATCCCAGTAGTTCTCTATTTCTGTCCACAAATCAAAGCTTAATGTAACTGCTGTCTCGTCTGTCCAATCAAATGTGAGTATTCCTCCGGTCTCTGGATCCTTTGGAACCAGTACTTCATCCACATTAGGTGCGTATGTGCTGTCATAGATATCTTCTCCTTCACCAGTCCATACGTAGTGATTCTCTTGCCATCCTGGTGCACCATTGCTGACGACTGTCCAGTATGCTGGTTCTCCAAATGTGTTGTCTTCTGTGCTCCATTCTGAGCTAAATTCTCCAGCATTTGTATACAAGGTTGGCTCAAAGTCTTCCTCATACACTGTTGTGTAGATATAAATGTTGTTACCTATGGCTTCATCATTATACATGTAACCAAGTGTTGGATTGCCCTTGAACTTGGTGTTCCAGTCTCCTTCAAGGTGTGTTGTTATTACTGGTCTATAATCAGAGAAATTGCATGCATGCCATATTGCATGAATCTCTGCCTGTTCTCCTGGTTCAAGTACATCTGTAACACCGCTCATACTCCATACTGTATCGCCTACACCTGCTCCATAGATGTTTACATTGTCAATCAATACACCGCCCCAGCCCATTCCTGGATAGCCCGTGCCAGAGCCGTCTGTCATAAAGCTAACGAATATTGCTATTTTACCTTGTGGATCACTATATCCATGTCCTATCATCCAGCTTGCATAAACATTGTACAAATCATTTAATGTTGTTACACCATACATTCCGAATATGTCTCCAACTGTCAATGTTGTCCATGGTAGATATCCGCTCCTCTCTGTACCAGAGAAGTGCAGATACAAGTTATTTACTGGATCCCATACACCAAATATTATTGCATCTCCGTGTTGTGAAAAGTGTCCCTTATAATTTGGATTCAATGTTGGATCAAGTGAATATGTCATATCAAGTGAAAGATACACAGGTATATTTCTGGAAAGGAAGTCGCTAATATCTACATAAGGCATTCTCAATGCATTCCACTGATCTGGTCCATAATATCCGCAACCCTCATCTGGGCATACTTCATTGCCAGCATACCATGCATGGGTTGGGCTTCTATAATCCATATCTGTTATATGCCAGTTAATGCAGTTTGGATTATCGAAATAGCCTATCTCCCAACTGTTTCCATTTGGCCAGTTATCTGGATTTGTGTAATAATCTGTATCTCCTTTCTCAATATCATCTTTCAAGAAGAATTCTACTTTCGTCTTCTTAACCTCTATGGTGTATGGTATTGGTTCAGCAACAGTACCCTCATTGCTTACATGTGCTGTAATTGGTATATCAACACAACCGCTATTCTTCTCTATTTCCTGGGTTACATCCCAGTCTATGTCTATTGCAGCAGCATCATGCCATATTCCAAAGTATACGCTCTCATTAACACCATTTCTTGGGTTCCAATAGCTTGCTCCAGTCATTGGATCAATGAACCAGCCCTCTGGTTTATTTGGATCTGGTACTCCACTTGGGAATGTGGTTGTATTGTCTCCTACCCAATCATAGTGTCCATCCACATCAACTGTTGAATTACCATATACTGGTGGATCTGTAATTTCTGAATATACCTC
>QNBZ01000265.1 GCA_003644295.1 Planctomycetota bacterium | reverse complement strand
GATTAGTGATTAGTGATTAGTGATTAGTGATTAGTGATTAGTGATTAGTGATTAGTGATTAGTGATTAGTGATTAGTGATTAGTGATTAGTGATTAGTGATTATTGATTATGGGTGGCGGTCTCAAGCACAGTACCAGCTTTTGCTGGCACAAGCTTGGGGATGGCTTGTTACTAATTATGACAAATGTTTATACTGAAAGCTTGAACAGGTTAATCGAGCAGTTTGGCAAGCTGCCTGGCATCGGGCCTAAAAGCGCAGAACGGCTGGCCTTCCATATATTAAAAGCTAAACCCGATGAGGCAATGGCGCTGGCTGATGCCATAAGCAATGTCAAAAATAAAATCAAACGCTGTGAAATCTGCTGCAATCTTTCAGAAGGAAAACTCTGTAAAATCTGCTCCGATACGCAGCGGGACAAGAGCTTGATTTGTGTTGTCGAACAGCCGAAAGACCTTATAAATCTTGAAAAAACCGGCGCCTGTAAATGGGTCTATCACGTTCTCGGCGGCCACATAGCGCCGCTCGAAGGAGTTGAGCCGAGCGATTTGACTATCGATAAACTCATCAAAAGAGTGCAAAGCGGCGGTATCAAAGAAGTTATAATGGCGACCAATCCAAATATGGCCGGCGACGGAACGGCGCTTTATATAAGCTCACTGCTGAAAAATACCGGCGTGAAAATCACCCGGCTGGCGAGGGGACTGGCCAGCGGCAGCACTATTGAATATGCCAGCGGAAAAATGCTCACCGACGCTATAATCAGCAGGCAGGAATTATAGCAATTTTCATCCTTCAGGTCTTTGAATCCCCCGCCAAATAATTGTCTGAATTTTTTTGCACATTTGTGGTATAATAGTACGCAATACGACATACGATATACGAAGGACGAACAGGTGTTTTTATGAAGCTGGAGATGACAGGACAGATGCGGATGGAGCAGCGAATGAAGCTTGCTCCGCATATGATTCAATCGATGGAAATTCTTCAGCTTCCCATCCTCGCTCTTCAGGAAAGAATAGAACAGGAACTCAACAGCAATCCGGTTCTGGAAGTGGAAGCTGAAGAGCCGTCCGAACCCGAAGCCGTCGAGCCGCCGTCGCAGGAAAACGTTGACGAGGACGCCGCCGCTGAAGTTCCGGACGGCGAAAGTAGCGAAATCTTCGAACGCCTTGACGTGCTTGACGATGGTTATAAAGAGTATATCAACGAGGCCGAGCCGTTTCGCAAGCGAGTTCGAGCTGATGAGCCGGACAAAAAACTCGAAGCGATAAAGAACACCGCAGCACCGCCGCAGTCACTGCACGAGCAACTCAGCGAACAATGGCAATTGGTCGATGCGGATGACGGAGTGAAAAAAGCCGGCAGTGCGATAATAGATTACATCAACGACAGGGGCTATCTGACCGTTCGGCTGGAGCAGTTGCACAACAAAGACAAAGCTGATTTCACCTTTGATGATTTGACCGCTGCGCTGAAGCTCGTACAAAAGCTGGAGCCAGCCGGTGTCGGCGCACGCGACTTGAAGGAATGCCTGCTTATCCAGATGCAACAAAACGATGATGATACCTCTTTTGAAGAGCGTCTGATTGCCGAGCATATAGACGAACTGCTCGAAAATCGTCTGCCTGACATCGCTAAAAAGATGAATTGCAGTATCGAAAAAATCAATAAGGCCATTGAGCGTATCAGCAAACTCGATACTTCGCCCGGCCTTCAGGTCGGCCAGGACAGAAATCATCCTATTACCGCTGATGTGATAGTAGAACCGCTGGACGATTCAGCCGGCTACTCGGTGCGATTGGCCAATTCCAGTTTGCCGGCTTTGAGAATAAATAACGATTATGCGAAAATGGCAAAAGCTCCGGCTACAAATGCAAAAACAAGAAAGTTTCTGCAGGAGAACATTCGCTCGGCTCAATGGATTATAGATGCGATAGAACAGCGGAAGAATACTCTGCTCAAAGTCGCCAGGGCGGTGGTCAAGTTCCAGAAAGAGTTTTTCGATAAAGGTCAACTGTATCTTCAGCCGCTGCCGATGTCGAAAGTTGCCGATGAAGTTGGCGTACATCTCGCCACGGTTTCCCGCGCCGTTGCCGGCAAGTATGTTCAGTGTTCCTGGGGGATACTGCCGTTGAGGAAGTTCTTCAGCGGCGGCACCGAAGACACCAACGGAAACGGACATAGCTGGGAAGCTATAAGGGCGAAACTACAACAGATTATCGATGCCGAGGATAAAACAAAGCCATTGAATGACGAGCAGCTCCGCAGGAAATTAGCCGAGGCCGGCATCAACAGCTTGGCCAGACGAACCGTTGCAAAGTATCGTAAGCTCTTAAACATCCCCGCCGCAAGGTTCAGAAAAAAATACTGACCTTTTCGCCGACCATCTGAAAATTTCCGGGAAAAATATTTGATTTTACTTGAACCCTGTATTATTATATGAGTATATGGTCATATAGTAATTTAGCTGGAGCAATGCGATGTTAAGTAAGAAAAAGCGGTTATTGTTCGAAAAACAGGCGGAAATCGCAAAGGCGATAGCGCATCCACTGCGAATTGCGATTGTCGATTTTCTAAAAGCAGGCGAGCGGTGCGTTTGTGATATCGCTGCGAACATCGGCTCAGAGCAATCGAACGTTTCACGGCACATTTCGATTATGGTCAAGGCGGGATTGCTGGAGTATCGCAAAGAAGGGCTGAAGGTTTTGTATCGACTTAAAACGCCTTGTGTTCTGGACTTTTTTTCGTGCGTAAGCGGTGTTTTGAAACAGAGGGTCAAAGATAATGAAAAGTTGCTTGCGGCCTTGTAGTATGAGAGCTTCGCAAAGATTTATGTTGATTTAGAGAAACAAAGGCAAGGAATATGGGCAAAGGTCAAAAAACAATTAGAACAAGAAGGTAAATTCTCAACTTGACTGACTTCTGTATAAATGTTGCTATAAGAAAAACATACAGGCCCTGTCATTTTGAACGTAGTAACATACAGGCCCTGTCATTCTGAACGTAGTGAAGAATCTCACAGTTAGAATACGGTTTAACTTTGTCATAAGGCCAGATGCTTCGCTTCGCTCAGCATGACAACTAAAAAGT
>QNBZ01000264.1 GCA_003644295.1 Planctomycetota bacterium | reverse complement strand
TTGTAGTGATTCGGTTATGTCTCGATAGATAAACAATGGCTAAAAAAGGGAGCGATTGCATTGCAACTCCACTGTGCAGTGTATGGGTAATCGATGAAAAGTATGTAATTAGAAAAGGAGGTGTCTTATGAACAGAAGACTATTTTGGATTGTGGGACTAATTTTGTTGCTGACTTTGTCAGGCCGCTTGTTTGCATATTCATCCTGGAGCGGTGCAGTAGATTCTAACTGGATGGACCCAAACAACTGGAACGAGGGCGTTATTCCCACCTGCGACGACTGGACGGATATTCCGGGCATGCCAAATGCCCCTGATATAAATGTTGGCCAGGATGCAGTTTGCGACGTATTGCGAGTGAGTCCCTGGGGTGAGGTAGGTCTTGCCACGGTGACCGTTAGCGGGGGCACCCTGACCTGCTCTCGCGACATGTACATCAGCTACGGGGCACCAAATCATCCGGGGGAAGTTATATTGAACTCGGGAGAGATTACTGCTAATAGGACTCTGGTTGGTTATACCTATAGTTTCGGAACTCTGACTATTAACGGGGGTACTTTCAACGGTGGAGAGATAGGACTTCCATGCTGGTGGGCAGTAGGGGATTATCATGTTGGAGGATATATCAACATCCGTGGGGGCGTCCTTAACTGTACTAACCTTTGGGTTGATTATCATGGAAATGCAGAGTCGGCAGTAATTAACATAGCTGGTGGTGTGCTTGTATGGACCGGCGACCATGTACAGACCATTCAGGACCTTGTTGGGGAAGGCCACATCATAGGTAATGGTGGGCGAACCGGTGTGATTGTTGATTATAACATCACCACTCCCGGCGCAACAACCGTAACTGCTCCTGCTTGTGACTACGGCGATGCGTATGCGCCGAGTCCGGCAGACCACGGAAGTGTACCCGGTGCAGAAAGAGATAGTACGACTTTGACCTGGGCACCCGGTGACTACGTTCAGGAAGTTAACGAGCATAAAGTGTATTTCAGCGATAACTTCGATGACGTTAACGAGGCCAACTCTGCGGTATTAACAGTCAGAGACGTAAATAATTACAGCCCCGGTTCGCTTATGATAGGACAGACGTATTACTGGCGGGTTGACGAGGTAAATGACGCTAACGGTGATATATGGCCAGGTACTGTGTGGCAATTCACCGTGGATCCATACATTCTTGTGGACGATTTTGAGGACTACAACGATGCCACCATCAGCAATACATGGGAGCCCACTTCTATTGTTGAGGAACTTATTGGACGCAATGGTAGCCAATCTATGGGATTCTACTATTCCGGCTCCGTGACGCGGACTTTTGACAGCAGCCAGGACTGGACGCAAGCAGGGATAAAAGCGTTGACCTTATACCTCTACGGGAAAAGGGGTAACACCACTGGAACTCTGTCGGTGTCATTAGAAGATTCCGATGGCGATACCAGCCCGAGCATTAATTACCCAGATTCCAACGATTTGCTGAATTTAAGCTGGTCAGAGTGGAATATCAATCTGGATGATTTCAATGTCGGGGATATGGATATGGACAGAGTTAAGAAGATAAAAATTACGGTGAGTGGTGGCGGCGGCACTTTATTTATCGACGACATTCGGCTCTATGCAAGTAGGTGCGTTCCAGAGTTTGCGTCGGCAGACGTTGACGGCGATTGCTACACAGATATGTATGATATTAGTGCGATGGCCAATGGGTGGCTGCACACTGAGTACGAAGTAACGGCGGTAGCTCCAGCTAACGGCCCTCACGTATGGTATAAATTAGATGATGGCGGCGGCGGCACAGCCCATGACGATTCGGGCAACGGCTACGATGGCACCGTTAGCGACGGAAGTGGGAATTGGAAGACTTCCGGTGGCTATGACGACAGCGGATGTATGTATTTTAATGGTGATTTTGTTGTCTATGTTGACCCATGTGCATTTGAACCTCTTGACCCAAATGGTGGATTGACTTTCTCGGTTTGGGTGCAAGGCAGCGTCAACTCCAATTATATGCCGCCTTATGGCAGTGATAACCATTACGGCATTATGCTGCATGGCGGTTCTACTGATTGGGGAGCATCAACTGAGGCGTTCCGTGCGACTATTCCAAACGTAGATGGAAGCAATATCATAGTTTCCTTTTACACGCGCCCGTCGGTAGATGAAGGGCCCAATCTCGACTCGGTTGGTTGGTATACCGGCAACCCGGACGACTTCATGGGAGAGTGGGTACACTACGCATTTGTCAAAGACACCCCAAATGCTACCATGTCGATATATCGTAACGGAGAGTTGGTTGCGCAAAATGAAAATGCGCCACTGCCGGTCGGATTTAAGAGGGACCTTACTAATTTCAAGTGCGCTTTAGGTGGAGCCAGGGCTGACTACGAAACTACCTCCTACAGAGGCAAAATCGACGATTTCCGCATTTATGATTATGCCTTGTCGCAGGGTGAGGTTCTGTATCTTTCCGGCGCTGCCAGCCCGTTCACACAAGGGTTAATACCGCCGTATGATGCCCTCGACATCTCGGATGACGGGAAAGTCAGCTTCCTTGATTATGCAACCCTGGCTGATAGTTGGCTTGAAGAAGAAGTGTTGTGGCCGTAGGCCGTAGTAGTAAGAGAACAAGAATGTTGCAGGGTTACTTGGAACATTATTTAAGTAAGTAAGTTAAGTTTCCGGCGGCCGATAGCTAAAAGGGTTCGCTTATGAGAGTAAAGAGAAAAAAAGGGTTCACTTTGGTCGAGCTTCTGGTAGTAATATCTATCATTGCTCTGCTGATGTCGATTCTTATGCCCGCGCTATCGGCTGCCAGAGACCAGGCAAAGGCGGTTATGTGTTTGTCTAACCTCAGGCAGTGGGGGCTAATGTTCGAAGCGTATGTTAGCGACTACGGAACGTTTCCCGGCGGTTCGCATGCCAAAAAAGGGCCTTACGACCCTAAAGGGCCAGGCCGATGGGGCAAAGCAATGAAGGCATACCATCACAATAATTACAAAGTCTTTTGCTGTCCCACTGCCGCAAAACCGTCAGCTAAACTTGATGAAAGCGGGCGTGCGGTACCTACGGGTGTGCGCCAGCCGTACGCGGC
>QNBZ01000263.1 GCA_003644295.1 Planctomycetota bacterium | reverse complement strand
TGGACTCAAGTAAACAGTGATATTTTACCTACTAGCAATACTATCTATAATATTGGGTCAACATCTTCCAGTTTCAATGCTGTTTATGCCAAAGATTTCTATGGAAATGCACATTATGCTGACGTTTACTTCTCAGATGTGGAATGTTGTGTTTGCAATCAGAAATTCAAAGAAGAAGATTTAATAGTCTTCAAAGTAATAGAAGTGACAGAGAAAGAGATCAGAACATTGCCAGTGCACTTACACTGCCTGAAGAGGTGAAGTCTTTGGGTTTCAGTTGGTCAGAAGAAGTAGGACCTGGAACAATTATTAAAGCTTCACATGTAAATGAAATTAAGGACAACACTGACACTGTTTATTCAGATTTGAGCTTAGACTATCCTGGTTGCACAGGAGCAGGTTGGTTGAGTTGCCAGTTTCTGTAGGTGAAAGTGTCAAGAGTTCTCATCTGCAAGAACTACGTGACAGGATAGATTACGCTGATGATAACAAATGTACTTCAGTTTGTAATGCTGATGATGCTACTGTGAATGATACTTACAATTCTACTGTTGAAAACACTTTTGAATCAACAGTTTATGAGAGTGTCGATCCTTCTTACAACGGTTCTTATCATACAAGTTTTGATACTGATCACCTAGCCACAACTAATTACTCTGAAGATGGAACTTATGATTCACAAGTTCTGACAGGCAATCGTTCAGGTGACTATGGCACTTATCTTGACATTGACTGGGGCACTGTTCAATCTTTAGACCAAGCCAATGAGAATTCATCTTATGATTCTACTGTAGACTCTACTGCTTACAATACTGTGGATTCAGGAAACTATGGTACAAACAATACCTCAGAATATACTTCAGATTGTGGAGGGCACAATTCCTCTGTAAATGAGTTATATCCTTAGAGGTGAAGAGGATGGCTTTTACTTGGACTGAAGACATTTCTCCGGGTGCAACTATAACAGCAGCAGCTATAAATGAACTTCGTCAGAACTTAGATTATGTGAAAGACAACGAATGTACAGATCATGACTCAACAGTTGACTCAAATGATAAAACTGTTGAAAATGGTTGGTATTTCTCAACTTATAGAGATGCTGATCGACTTGGTGACTATTCTTCTTACTGTTCTTCTGATGAAGGCATTCATGACGACATCTATTATGGTAAGGACAATACAACTTACAATTCTGACTATGATGGAACTATCAATTCTAACCAATGTACTGCTGACTACTCCACACATGATGGAGTCATTAAAACAAATGAGGATCATACTTACTACAGTGGAAATGATTCAGGTTTCTTCTCGGGGCTGTTGTAAATGAAAGAAAATATAGTAGCTGCAGAACTGTTGACTTGTGGCATTTGTCCACTTAGATGCAAATATTGTTATATTCCAAAGACAAAAGAAATGAAAGAGTTACATAAGGAAATCTTGAAGAATTTGAAGACTGTTTTCTTGACTAACTTGAAAACTTTCTATGGAGCAAGACTGAAGTATCTTGGATTTTGGGGCACTGAACCAGCAACTACATTTAAAGAAGAATTGGAAGTTGTGAAAGAAGTATTGAAGTTTACTCCTCTTCAAGAAGTTAGTTTCTCAACCTCTTTTATCTTCCCTGTGAAGGACTACCTTGAATTCTTGATTGATCTGGACAAATTGAATTATCCATTCAAAGTCAAGATGCAAATCTCTTTAGATGGTCCAGAATGGATAACTGATGTTAACAGAAGAAAAGGAGCTACTCAAATCATTATAAAGAATTTCAAAGAGCTCATTGACAAACTCAATGATATTGAATTTCGAAACATAAGACTTGACTTACACTGGAAGTCAACAATTTCAATTGAGAACATGAAACTGATGAATTCAAACACTCATTTAATTGATGAATTCTTTGCGTTCTTTGAAGGACTTAATGACTACTTCAGAAGGAACAACAGGAACAAGAGAGTCTTCTTAAAATTTGGTTCTTATGTCCCGACTTTAGTTGTTCCTGGAAAATATACAGTTGAAGATGGGAAAGTCTTTGCAGAATTTCTCAGAAACTTACACAGGAAAGGAAAGGATTCTTCTTACACTTTCAGACTTCTCAGACTGTTGAAGAATTATAGATACATGAGGATCAAATCTAACTCTGGAACTTGTTCAGGTGGTGATTCCAACTTTGGTGTTTCTGATAGAATTCTCATTTGTCATCGACTATTTTATTTGAATTGTGACAAGTATATAGAATCAGTTCTAGCAACTGACATAGAAAACTGGGATGTTTCTGTCTTTGAAAGAGGATTCATTAACATCATCAGAGAGAAGTTCTCACCAAAGCCAGATGATGAAGAAGAAATTATAAGATTCTTGTATGTCTTGAGGTCCTATCATGATTTCTGGAGATTAAAGTTAGCTTCTTCAGAAGCTCTAGTAATTGAGTTAGCAAGAGCAAACTTAGTAGATAAGATCTTTCTTGAAAGCAAAGAACTTCGACTATTGTTAGCATTATTCTTGCACACTGGCTTCTCTTGTCCAGCAGAGAATCTTTTGAATACAGGCAATCTTTATACACCACCAACATCACTCATCAAGTTGTGGGGAAATGGAGCATTTCAGGAGTTGGTAAGACATGTCTTATCAAGAAGAACAAAATAAATTGTTAGCTTCTTTCCTGGACTACTACTTCACTGCATGGAAAGAAGAGAATTGTAAGAAGAAAGAATTTGGTAACTTTGTCAATCTTGAACTTGATGTCACTTCTGAATGCAACTTAGCATGTAAGTATTGTTACTTGAACAGATATGGGAAAGAGTTGATTCCACCTTGTCCAAAAGAGACAATTCTAAGAAACACAGATGCTCTTCTGAAGTTCTTGAGGGACAGAAGATTAGTTCCTGAATTTGAAATCTTTTCTGGAGAACCATTGATACAAGATGTAGTTTACAAGATAATAGAGAAGATCATAGACACATACAAAGATTTCCAAGTCAAACCACGTATAGTGATACCCACAAATGGAACATTTCTTCTCTCCAAGAAATTAACTAAAAGAGTGGAAGACTTGATAAAGAAGGGAAGAGAGAATGGCATTGAAATTCTTCT
>QNBZ01000262.1 GCA_003644295.1 Planctomycetota bacterium | reverse complement strand
TTTCTCTGATAATCGTTCTAAGTCTCTTCAGATATTCTTCGAGTTTGTATTTTTTGATCAAATCAAAATATTTTTTTAAGTCGATGTCACTGTTAATTAAAATGTTCAGAATATCCACTCTGTCCTTTTGACCTTTCACAGAATCTTTTCTTTGTAGTTCTGCTTGTTGCTTCAGGATTATACTTTTTGCTCTTATCCATTACATAGTACTTTAATTGCAAAAAACATCGGAATTTAACAAAGTCGTGAGCGATAGCGAGCGATTTGGGTGAAGAAACCCGCAAGATTTCGGAACTGTTAAATTACTGTTATATTCTCCATTAGGATTGATTTTTAGTGCAACGATGCTGAAGGCAAAAAATCAAAGTTTTTTGGGGCAAAATTACATCAAGCTCGAAGAGCATTTAAGTTAATAGAATCAAGGGCAAAAAGTAACGAAATTAATAATATTTTTTGTTCGAATTTTTTGATTAATTATAACCTCTTTAGGTTTATATACGGCAAGTCTTCGATAATCATCTGCATCGAAAGTTTCCATTTGTGATGTTAGTTGTTCTGCTAAATCATCTATAGATAAACCGAGTCTTAAACGAGGAATAGCTTCTTCCAAAAATGCTATTTTAGTAGCAACCTTTCTTAAATTTCTTTGATTCCAGCAGAAGGCATCATGTCCGTAAGAATCCTGATTATATATACCTTCTTCTCTCTGTCTCAAAGCAACCGAGGTTTGACGATTCAGGTTATATCGCTGTGCATAGAGTCCCGTTAATCTATCTTGATATACTTCAATTGGGATTTGCATACATTATGATGAAATTTTGAAGTATATAAATCTTAGTCATTCTCCTAAATAATCGGAATATTTCTTAAACAAAACCCAAACATTCTTAAGAATAAAATGTGAGGTGTTTATCATGGGGTTGATCGAGCAGATTCCTGAATCTGAATTATTGCGTATGTACAAAGACGAGAAAGATGCTAAGGCCAAGATGAGGTTGTTGGCTGTGATAAAAAGAAAAGAAGGAACGTCTGTCAAAAGAATTTCAGAGGACTTAAAAGTTCCAAAATCCACAGTCTTCGACTGGATAAGTAACGTGGATAAGGAAGGTTTGAAGAGGATCTACGATGAGAAGAGACCTGGAAGACCATCAAGATTGACTATCGAGCAGAAATCCATGCTGAAGCAGGAAATCATGGATTCCCCGAGGAAGTTTGGGATCAAGGCGGATGTTTGGACGATAAAGACATTCAGATTTCACATACAGAAGAATTACGGCATAGAATACTCGATACCACATGTTTACAGACTTGCGCACAGACTTGAACTCTCCCTGATAAAACCAAGACCCAGAGATTACAGAGCAAACACAGAACAACAGAAGAAGTGGAAGGAAGGATTTAAAAAAAGTCTAAGCAATACAGAAAGCAAGGTTACAGAATAGTGTGCATGGATGAGAGCACTTTCTATCTCTTAACGAAACTAACCAGAATACTCGCTCCAAAAGGATCAAAACCCATACAGCTCGTGAATTCAACAAAAAAGAAGGTCGTTGCTTATGGGACGATAGATGAAAATGGTAAAGCGGAATGTTTCTTCTTTGAAAACATGAAGTCTGAAAGTTTTATTGAGTTTTTGGAAATTCTAAAGAACATCTATGGAAAGTATGTATTGGTGTTGGATGGTGCACCATCACACAGATCGAAAAAAACAAAGGGTTTTATCGAAGAACAGAAAGGAGATATCATCTTAGAATTCTTACCAAGATATTCTCCTGATATGAATCCTGTCGAAGAGGTATGGAAGCAATCCAAGAGAGAAGTGGCTGATAAATTCTTTGAGTACATCGAACAGAAGAGAGAATTTGTTTTCAGATTCATTGAAGAGAATGATTTCAATTTGAACATATCCGATTATTTGTGTAAATGACTAGAAATCATGTGTAGTCCATAGAAGTTCAAAATTTTAGAGTTTCAGAACTTTGTTTTCATAAAAAATTGAAAAATCGATTTATAGATTTTTGCAGTCTTAAATTCAATTATTGTAGTTAATTGTCTCTGTATGAAATTCTCAAGACCACACAGTATAATGACATTTTCCACAATAATACCTAATCTTTCCATCTTTTTCTTTGTGTTCAGCCATGTAAACTCCTTCACCACATCTTGGGCATTCCTTCTTTAGTTTTTTAATCTTATCTCCTTCAACTTTCAGGATTTCCCATTGTTTTGTTGGTTTGTGCTTCATTTCTTCTCCTCACCCTTTGGTTCTTCTTTCTTTTCTTCAGGTTCTTCTCCTGGTTTCGTATCTTCAACTTTCTCGGGTTTTTTCATTTCTGCTTTTTCCTTTTCTGGTTTCTCTTCTACCATTTCCTCTTCAAGTTCTTTTGGTTCTTCTCTTTTAACTTCTTCCTTTTTCTTAACTTTTTTCACAGGAGTTTTTTCTTTCCAGATTCTTGCCTTAACCCTCGATCTTGCGATTCCTTTCTGAGAAAAGATATAAATAACTTCAACTTTTTCAGGACTAGTTTTGAATTTTTCAGCGATTTTTTTAATTATATCATCTGTTTTAGGAGTGGGTTGAGCAGTATGATCTACCATTAACATCAAATCTGTTCTTTTGAGTATGGGATTCTTTTTTTCAGTTAAAACTTTGATTCGAATCATGGTTTCACATTAGTATTATTGAGATTTAAATTTAACTGAATATGTTTTTAAGTTATTAATGATCTGTTAAATCAGAAAGTTTGGCTATAGAAAATGGTATTAGCATTTCTTCTTTAGTCAATCCTCCGTGATGACCTATAGATTTAACTTTCTTTCCTTTAATGTGTTCATACCAGATTATCGATTCTTTATACGGCAAGATTAAGAGATTGCCAATCCTATCTAGAAAATCTTTATGGACTTTACCTATTCCAAACAACCCCATCTTTAGTGCATCTTTTGATTTCATTACTTCAGCTTCCCTTTTTAACATATTCGAGAGATAATGTTGAATTTCCTCTAATTTCTCTGGCTTTATATAAAGAAAAACATCTCTAGGACTCCCTGTCGGCAATATTGTTCTTCCTTTTTTGCTTTTCTGAAAACTATTCAC
>QNBZ01000261.1 GCA_003644295.1 Planctomycetota bacterium | reverse complement strand
GATTTAGTATTTACAAAAGTGATAATTCAGCAAACAATAATCAATTGTATAGTAAATAACAAATGTGTGGTATAGTAGCTTATCTTGGTGGAAAAGCTGTCCAGCCGATTCTTGTGGAAGGCCTGAAGCGGCTGGAATATCGGGGATATGACTCGGCTGGCGTAGCTTTATTGGGCGGGAAAGCGATAAGAATCCAGAAAACCAGCGGCAGAATCAGCACTCTGGAAAAGATTTTAGACGAGCCAAAAACCGAAGAGACACTTGGTATCGGGCATACACGCTGGGCAACACACGGACAGCCAAATACTACTAACGCACATCCGCACCTCGATTATACCGGCAAAATCGCCGTTGTTCATAACGGCATTATCGAAAACTACGGAACGTTAAAAAAATGGTTGCAGAATGAGGGTGCCGAGTTCGCCAGCGAAACGGATACCGAAGTTATAGCAAACCTGATTGGCTATTTCTATGCCAATGGCGATGACGGCAAAGAAAGAAAACGAACAGACGGGCAAAATAAATTTGAATGGGCTGTTCAACGCGGCCTCGGTGAACTGCACGGCACTTATGGACTGGCAATTGTCTGCTCAGATTTTCCCGATATGCTCATCGGTGCGAAAAAGGGCAGCCCACTGATTTTAGGCGTCGGCGATAATGAATATATCCTGGCCTCGGATGCCGCCGCAATTGTGGAGCATACAACTCAGGCGGTGTATCTTGCAGACAACGAAATGGTTACCATCAGCTCGAAAGGTTTTCATACCAAAACGATTGACAACATAACTGTAAGCAAAGACCTGAAGCAAATCGAATTTTCACTTGAGCAAATCGAACTTGGCGGTTTCCAGCACCATATGCTTAAAGAGATTTTTGAGCAGCCGAAATCCCTAAGTACCTGTATGGGCGGCAGGATTGACCGTCAGAACAATAGAATTAAACTTGGCGGAATAGATTCATACCTGCGTGAATTGACGCGCACAAAACGGCTTATCATAACTGCCTGCGGAACCGCTTGGCACGCCAGCTTAGTTGGTGAATTTTTGTTCGAGCAGTTAGCACGTATTCCAACAGAGACCGAATACGCCAGCGAATTTCGATACCGCAATCCAATCATCGAAGACGGCACAGTCGTTATATCGATAAGTCAATCCGGTGAGACGGCTGACACCCTTGCAGCGGTAGAGCAAGCCAAAGAACGGGGGGCGAATGTGCTGGGTATTGTCAACGTTGTGGGTTCTTCCATCGCCAGGGCTACCGATGCGGGTGTATATTTGCACGTCGGCCCTGAGATAGGAGTTGCCAGCACAAAGGCGTTCACCGCACAGGTGGCGGTGCTGACAATGCTGGCGATTGAATTAGGCAGAAGAAAACATATCAGCGACAGCGAGGCAAGCAGGTACATCGAAGAACTTTCTATGATACCAGACAAAGTAAGCCGAATACTGGGGCAATCCGATAGTATTAGAGAAATCGCTTCGGCAAACATCGACAAAAACAACTGGCTTTTCCTCGGCAGAGGCTTTAATTATCCGGTTGCTCTCGAAGGCGCTTTGAAGCTGAAGGAAATAAGCTATATCCACGCTGAAGGTCTGCCGGCTGCGGAGATGAAGCACGGCCCGATTGCTTTAATTGTTGACGGTATGCCGGCTGTTTTCATTGCCACAACCGGGCCTCAATATGACAAAATTGTGGGCAATATCGAGGAGGTTCGGGCACGCGGCGGTAAAACCATTGTGCTTGCCACCGAGGGCGATGAGAATATCACCAAACATGCCGACCATTTAATTACCATCCCGGATGTGCCGGAGCTTCTGCAGCCGATGCTGACCGTTGTGCCGCTGCAACTTCTGGCATATCACGCCGCCGTGCTTCGCGGCCACGATGTTGACAAACCACGCAACCTTGCAAAAAGCGTTACGGTTGAATAAACTACCCGCCTTGAAAGTAAAACGCAAAAAACCCAGCCAGCCCGCTTTGGGATTTACGCTTGTAGAGCTGCTTGTTGTTATAACGAGCATCGCTCTTTTGCTTTCCATACTTATATCGTCGCTTGGCAAAGCCAGAACCGCATCGATGCGCATCAAGTGTGCGCACAATCTCAGGCAGATTAATATAGCTGTGAACCTGTATCTGAACGGAAACAATGATACTTATCCTTGTACCAATGACCCGCGTGCGCCAGGTATCTGGTTATGGATGGGGCGCGGATGGAGGGCTTTCGTTGAGCCGTATCTCGGCGATAAGGTTGGCCCGAAAAATGATTCGGTTTTGTTTTGTCCACAGGATAATGCCGCCAAGACGTCAGGTATATCAGGCGATGACTTCGGCTATACCAGTTATGCCTACTCGATGGCTTTTTATCACAGCCCGCAGCAAATCGATACGATGGACTGCACCGAAAAACATCAAGAGCAGTGGGATGAAAACTTCGTGCAGAACTCCGTGCCGCAGCGAAGCTGCGATGTGTCTAAATCCTCCGGAAAGATTCTCATAGGAGAATGGGACAGCAATCATTCACGTATAGATGTAGATAGTAGATGGTGGCACAGGGGATGGTGGTGTTGGCAGGGCGCCAGGAACTACCTCTTTGCCGACGGCCATACTGCTTTCATTGAAGCTGTGGACATCCGCAAAGCAAACGACGGTAATCCGAATCCTAATTTGACAATCCACGGCGTCAAAGGTTTGGATTGGCCGCGATAAAGTTGTATTGTATGGAGATTATGCAAAAGTGGAAGTGTCTTCCAGTAGTTTTCTCACATAATCCAGGAATTGGGCTGCGTAAGCGCCGTTGGCAACTTTATGGTCCACCGAGAGTGTCATATTCATTAGTTTTCGAACCTTAATGTCGCCATTGTCCGGCACGCAGGTGTCGGTTATCTGCCCGATGCCGAGGATGCTGCACTGGCCCGGCACAACAACCGGAATAAAGGATTCTATGCCGAATGCGCCGAGGTTGCTGACGGTTATGCATCCGCCTTCAAGGTCGTCGGGCGATAACTTGTTATTACGAGCTTTCTCAATTAACGCTTTGCTGTCATTTGCGATTTGGGCGACATTCTTTTTTTGTACGTCTTTGATGATTGGCGCAACCAG
>QNBZ01000260.1 GCA_003644295.1 Planctomycetota bacterium | reverse complement strand
TGCGCCGCTGTGTTGGGGTCGAAAACTTCGCCTACCCTGCTGCGAACTCTGGACAATATCTCGCTGTTAGTAACACTGCGGTTACCAGCCACCTCGATACTGCCTATTGATAATTGAGCCGTTCCTGCAAGTGCAGAACTGTTAAAAATAAAAAAGAAGGGGCAAAGGCACAAAGCGACAAATGGACAAGTCAGCTTTACCCACCGAGGTTGGCTTTGTGACTCTGTGCCTTTGTGCCTTTGTGCCTGTTCCTTGATTTTTGATTTTTGATTTTTGATTTCTCTGTACTCCTAAATTGGCGGCTCGTCAGAACCGGAGGCGGCGCCGGTCCCAATAAATCGGGACTCATCCAAGTCCTCTATATGAGATGCGTTTTCAAACCGTGTGATTTTCTCTCTGAATATAAATTCGACACTGCCGGTCGGGCCGTTTCGCTGCTTGGCTATTATCAACTCAGCGGTATTACTCGGCTGATAATCAGGGGCACCCTTGTGGTAATAATCTTCGCGGTGCAGCAGCATAACGACGTCGGCGTCCTGCTCAATACTGCCGGATTCACGAAGGTCACTCATCCGTGGTCTGTGTCCCTCTCTGCCCTCAGGGGACCTGTTCAATTGGCTCAAAACAACGACGGGAATTTCTAACTCCTTCGCTAATGCCTTGATGTACCTTGAAATCGCTGTTATCTCCTGCTGACGTGACTCAACCCGCCCTGCGCCCAAATTCATCAGTTGCAGATAATCAACCATAATACATCGTATACCATACATACTTTTGAGCCGTCTGGCCTTGCCGCGAAGCTCCAGTGGCGTCAGCCCTGCGGTATCATCAACATAAATCGGCGCTGCGGACAGCTCGCCACAAGTGGCAACTAATTTCTGGTAATGCTCTGTACTGAGCATCCCCTTTCTAACCAATTGGGCATCAATTTCACTGTTGCTGCACAAAATCCTTTCAGCCAATTGCTGCCTGCCCATTTCCAGCGAAAATATTGCCAGAGGAATCTTCTCTACCACTCCGATATGCTCTGCGATGTTCAGCATCAGAGCCGTTTTCCCCATACTGGGTCTGCCGGCAATGATTATCATTTCGCCGTTTTGCAAACCGCAGGTCAAATCGTCAAGCTCATAATAACCGCTTGCTATACCTGTTATATGCTTGCCTTCACGCTTCTGTATAAGTTCGTATGCCTGTGAGACCAAATCCTTTAAGCTGGCGGCAGTGCCACTTATCTTTTTATTCGTAACAGCAAAAATCTTGCGCTCGGCCTGGTCGAGTTTTTCAGCCGGCTCCCCCAACTCGTCATAAGCATCATTTAAAATATCGGTAGTGGCCTGAATAATCTCGCGCAGCAGCATTTTATCTTTGACAATCCCTGCATAGTACATCACGTTCGCCGAGGACGGGACAGATTCCATAATCTTGGCAAGATATTCAACACCGCCGACTTCTTCAAGTTGCTTGCGCTTCTCGAGCTCATCGCGAAGCAGCACCGCATCCAGGTTACCGCCTCTGTTTTTCTCATAAAGCGCAATTAGAGCATCAAATATTATTTGATTTTCATGCCGGTAAAATGATGATGATGTCTTTATTTTCTCAAGGACCTGACCGATACATTCCGGGTCGATGAGCATTGAGCCAAGCACCGCCGCCTCAGCAGCCGTAGATTGGGGCATCATTCGATTAGCTAATGCTTCAGTGCCGGCGGCTATTGCCTTTTCACCTGGCCGAACAAACTCGTCTCCACTTTTTTTCTTAGCCGGTTGATTCATTTACATCTTTCTGCTCTGCCACGACAACAACGTTAATGGTAACGGTTAAATCGTCTGCAAATTTCAGGCCGACACTGTGTGTGCCTACCTGCCTAATATGTTCGGCCAGTTGCACAACTTCGTCTGCTACTTCAAACCCCTGCTGTCGCAGATTCTCGGCTATTGCCCGTGGCGTAACTGAGCCAAACAGGTGTCCCTGCTCGTTCGCTGCCGCTGCAATGACGGCTTCGGCGCCTTCGACTGCAGCCGCTGCTGCTTCGAGCTGTTCTCGCTGCCGCATTCTCAGCTCGGCACGCCTTGCTTTCTCGGCGGCAATGGATTTTATATTTTGCTCGGTCGCCGGTTCCGCCAAACCCTGCGGCAGCAGAAAGTTTCTAGCATAACCGCTGCTGACCTGCACAACATCTCCAAGCCAGCCAAGTTTCTCAATATCACTGGTAAGTAAAACCTTCATAATAAACTCCTTACGAACGCCGAATGTCGAATATCCAACTTCGAAATTCGAAATTCCTTGTTCATTATTCGATATTCATTATGCCGTGTACGGCAGCAGCGCCATATATCTGGCGCGTTTAAGCGCTTTTTTGACCTTCCTCTGACAGCCGGCACAATTACCACTGCGTTTACGTGAGTATATTTTGCCGCGATGGGTCAGAAGTTTTTGCATAGTATCGATATCTTTATAATCAATGTACTTAACGCCGTTTCTACAGAAGCGACATTGTGTTTGTTCGGCAGCGCCGGCAAAGCCAGACCTTCTTCTGCTCGACTGCTCTCGCCGATGGCTATTGTTATTGTCAGTTCTTCTTGTTCTCATTACTACCATATTTGTCCCTTATTAATTTACTATTTTCTATTGTTACGAATTTGAGAGTTCAGTTTGTTGTTTTTCAATAGTCAACAATAAATAGCCAATAATCAGTTAAAACGGTATATCATCTTCCACGCCTGCGGCGGATTCGGGTTCTGGGGGACCGCTTCCCTGATTCCCTTCCGCAACTGTTGGACTAATTTCCTCTGCTGCTCTGCCGAGAAACTGAAAGTTTTCAACCGTTACTTTTAACTTGCTGCGCTTCGTGCCATCTTGAGCTGTCCAACTACTGAAAGTCAGTCTGCCTTCAATAAACACCGGCCTACCTTTGCTCAGGTACTTGTTGATAGTTTCCGCCGGCCGGCCAAATGCCGTGCAGTCCACAAAACAGGTCTCTTCTCGCTTTTCACCATCCTTGCCCGTCCATTTGCGGTTCACCGCTAATCCGAAATCAACTACCGCTGTCTGGCTTGGCAGGTATGTCAACTGCGGGTCGCGGGTCAGGTTACCCATCAACAAAACTCTATTAAAATTAGCCATTTTA
>QNBZ01000259.1 GCA_003644295.1 Planctomycetota bacterium | reverse complement strand
GTCAGGTGTCGGGTAGTCATTGCCAAACACCTCCAATTTGTCCCGCTGTCCAAGAGGGATTTGCAGCACCAGAGGTATCAGATGGTTTTCCGGGCGGTGATCTTCCCCAAATTTTCCATCTGGTGAAGCCCCTGCCGCATTAAAGTATCGCAAAAGGCAATACCCAAGATCGTAAGCATGTGAAAAATCTTGAATCATCCACTCGACGGTGAGCTTTGTACGCGCATAGGGACTGCAGGGATTCTGAGCGGCTTCTTCTGTCATGGGACACTTTGGGTTGTCCCCGTATGTGGCGCAAGTACTAGAAAATAGAATTCGCTTCACCTTAGCCTCACGCATGGCATTCAAAAGACACATGGTGCCATAAATATTATTGCGATAATGATACTCCGGATCGCTGACTGACTCACCAACGTAGGTGGCGGCCGCAAAATGCATCACGGCGTCTGCCCGCATGTCCTTCAGGACCTGAACAAGCTTATCGTAATCCGTAATATCACCCACTACCAATTCAGCCTCACCAACCGCTTCGCGATGTCCCTGGCAAAGATTGTCGTAGGCAACAACCCTATGGCCATTTGCATACAAGTAGCGCAGGCAAGCGCTGCCGACATAGCCGGCACCCCCGGTAACCAGGATGTTCATAGCATCACCTCCATTCGTTTAACTTTTTAGGTCAATTGGCCAAAGGTTTGAGAAGCTTCAGCATTCCATCTAAAATGCATACCTATCACTGATAAAAATGATGCGGCTTCCGCGTCGATCGATTTTGAAAGCGAGCTCTTGTGGATGCCCCAAGGCCTCTCTGATTTTATCATGCTTTTCTGGAGGCGCCATCAATAACATAAAACCTCCTCCTCCTGCTCCAAGGAGTTTGCCCCCCTGGGCTCCAGCCTTGCGGGCAGCCTCATACCAATCGTCAATGCCGGAATTGCTTATTCCGAACCCAAGAGACCGCTTTAGAAGCCAGCCCTCGTGCAAAAGCTCGGCAAAAGCATCCAAATCACCGTCGCCCGAAATGGCCTTGCGCATTTCATCTGCCAGATCACGCATGGCTTTGAGCACGGAAAATTTGTCTTTCTCCTGTGTCCCGGCACTTTGCTCCGCGAGAATTTTGTCAGCATCGCGCTGCTGCTGGGAGTAGACTAAAAGGGTTCGTTTCTCGAGCTCCGCCAGGGTTTCCGGATGGTAGGGAACCGGCTCAACCTCCACGGTATGGTCCGGGTTGAACTTGATGTAGTTCAATGAACCGAAGGCAGCAGCATACTGATCCTGCCTGCCAATCGGTTTCTTGAGTATATCGATCTCAATTTTACAAGCATCTTCTGCAAGTTTGGTAGGACTGGTAACTTGGCCTTTATACGCATTGAGCGCGCATAGCAAACCCACGGTCAGGCTGCTCGATGAGCCCAAACCGGTTCCGGCCGGAACATCACCGATGGTTGTGATTTCAATATGCTTCTCCAGTCCGGTCATGCGGAGCGCCTCTCTTACGATAGTATGTTGAATGTCGTCGATGCTATCACAGATTTCCGTTTTGGTATAGGCAACGCGGATGCTGGCTTTAAAACGCGGACTTACCGTAACGTACATATGATGATTAAGGGTTACAGACAAAACCGCCCCCGGCTCCCTTGTATAAAAGGCTGGGAGATCAGTGCCGCCGCCAGCAAAACTGACACGGTAAGGTGTTTGTGAAATAATCATGCCTGGCTTATCCTCCCAATGGATGAAAGGTTAAAAGTGAAATGTGAGAAGTCGAAGTCATATAAACTGATGCCAAATATAGTTAAGGAATTATATCCGATTTAGCACCTTGATTTATCAGTTGATCAAACTGAATTGATAAAAGTGCGCAGCCGCTCCAGAAGCTCAGGTGATGCCTGAGTGCCGATCCGATTGCTGGGCTTTAAGCAGGCCAATTCATCCAATTTCAAGATGAGGCTGTGCTCATCGTAAGCAACAGCGACACGGCCCTGTTCCTCAAACCGTTTAGCTGTGGCTACCTGGTGATCGTTTCGGGTTTCCTGCAAATCACCCCTACGCGGCATAACCAGGATCGGCTTGCCCAATTCAAGCGCCGTTAGTATTGTCCCTGTTCCAGCGTGGGCAACAATCGCGTCGGCATCTTGAAACAACTGGCGGAATTTGCCCGGCTTGATAAACCGCGTCCATTTCATATGCTTTGGCTTATATTCGCCAGAGCCAATCTGAGCGAATAAATCTTGGCGTCCCGTTCGTCCAGCCCATGCATCCACCGCCCGAATCAGGCGATTAAACGGCATCTGTGCACCAACTGTAACGAAAATCATATGACCTGTCCCGCGTATTCGGGTCCATCCGGTTTCGCCAGGTGAGGCCACTGGGTCAGCCAAAGATCAGCACACTTTCCAATACGAGCACCGGACATCGATAGCTCATCCACGTTGGCCAAACTGTCAACCCAGATGGTTCTGCAGCCGAACATTTTTCCTATTCGCACTGCGAAGTATCCCGGCAGTGCTCCTGTGGAAATCACCACGTGCGGCCGAACCATCAAAACAATTTTCAGTAGCTGAACTATGGTGTAAAGCCAGCGAATTTTGTTCCACCTTGTAACGTCGTGAACGATGTAAAAGTCAAAACCACGTACATCGGCCTGATAGGCCTTGTCAACGGTCACAAACGTAGTGTGATGGCCCTCGAAAGCTGGGATAAGCCGCATTAGTTCCACCCAGTGTCCGCCTCCACTCGAAACGGCCAGGATACGCCGTACGTGACGACGGTCACCACTATGGATGAGTTTACCCGATGCTTGCGACTTGTCCATGGTTCTCTTTTCTATTTTTTCGAATTTCCGCGTTTAATGATTGGGTTGCGCCTCGCTTACCCTTGAACAAGCTTTGCAATTCGTAACGGCGTAGCCATCGCCGCACCTCCAGGTTCCCAAACCGCGGTTCTCGTGCCAGTGCCGCTTTAAGATACCCCCATATAATTCCGAGGCCACCGATTACAAAAGGTCGCTCAAACATGCGATAAACACCAACGGCCATCACGTAATACCAGGCAGACCCCATGAAGTACTTGCCCTTACCCCACCGCGTTCTGCCTGTCCAAGTATTTTTTTCACTGGATCCCATTAGCCGCCGATGAATG
>QNBZ01000258.1 GCA_003644295.1 Planctomycetota bacterium | reverse complement strand
CCGGTTTCCTGTATGGCATAAGCGCCGGCCTTGCCCCGCCAGGTTCGGCCTTTGATATGTCCTGCTATCTGCTCATCGCTTAATTTTTTCGGATAAACAATTGTGGCATCGTTTTCGACAATCTCGGTACTATCGTTTAATCGCACAACTGCGACGGCGGTTATAACTTTGTGCGGCCCGCTGAACAGCTTCCTGACAATCTGCTCGGCCTCTTTCTCATCATCTGGCTTGCCGATTATCTGTCCGTTAAAATCAACAACGGTATCGGCGCCGATAACAATACTGTCTGGGAATTTATCCGATATGCTCTTCGCTTTGGCAAGAGCCAATTGCCTGGCATATTCACAGGGACTAACGCCGTCAATTGGAAAAGCGGACTCATCAATATCCGTCGGCTGAACCGTAAATTCATATCCAGCTTCAGCCAATAGCTGTTTTCGTCTTGGCGAAGCCGATGCTAAAATAATACAAGTCAAAAGCTGCGCCTCCTGTATGCTGTCCGCTATTTCTTCAGTCGGATGTGATAAACTATCTTTCTGCAGAAAGCTATGTACTCCGCTTCGATTTGCTCGAAATCATCGCTGATATACCGTTTGAACAACAGCGTCCCGATTGCTCTATTCCACTTTACAGTCAGCGGGATGTTTCTGTCCGCCGCTATTTTCCTGTCTTGCTCGCTGAGCGGCCAATTGCCTTTTAGGCCGTCCATAAGCAGCCGATGGTAATTGCCCAATCGTTTGCCGTAATCCTCTTCCCGCAGAAATCGCACCAGTGCATAAGATTGGCCGTAAAAGGCCGTTACAGTATCATCGCTTTTAACAATCGCTTCACCGGGATTGAGCGCTACTAATTGTTTTAACGGTATCATTTTGTTTTTCACCAGTGTTTTTCTCAATGCGCCTAATCGATACAGATTTCTGGCCGGCTCAAAATAAAACAGGCCCCTGTCATATCTGCTGTTCTCAAACAGCATTGCAATTCCTTCATCGAGCCAGCTTGGCAGACGAAATTTGAAATGTCTGCTGTTAAACTGATGCCATCCTTCGTGTCCAAGAACGGAAAAGGTTCGCTCTCTGCCAATATTGTAAGCGACGCACGAGCCGTTCAGGTAATATGCGCCGGCTTTTATTTTACAGTACAGCGGCGCTTGCGGGCCGGTGAAAGTCCTCGTAAAATCCTCCCACTGTTTGCGCTCTGCGAAAAGATATATCCTGAACTTGGTCGTCGTTTCGATAGGGCTGGGCAGTTGCTTATTATAGCTGCGCCAGGCCGACTCCATAAACCCGGGAACCTGCGAAAGCATCAACGGCTCTAAAAGCGTTGTCAGAATTTCATAGTGGGTAGTGGTAAGTTTCAGCCCCGGGCCGTAGTTATTTTGCCAGAGTTCGACATGCTTCAGCATCGGCAGATTCTGGCTCTGCAGATACTCAATCATACCAGCACATACATCAACTCTTTTGGTATCACCGATTTTGGCCTGAGATTGACTTTCCAAACCACCGACCAGAAAGATGAGAGTTATTATTACAAAAGCAACTTTAGGTTTTTTTAACACAGCTTTTTATCCCTATTTATCCCCCGGTCCAGTTTTGTATGGTGTGCAACTTTTATCCGCCGTAGGTGGGCGGCAACACATAATCTCTTTGCGAATGTTCAAGACCGCATCGATATATTTTTGTGCGGCAGGCTGGTCTTTTGCCTCAACTATAATTCTCATTACCGGCTCGGTATTACTGGCTCTGATGTGCAGCCAGCCGTCATCGAAATCAATTCGGCATCCATCGGTGGTGTCGAGTTTCGCATCGGCGAAAACCTTTTTCGCAGAATCTAAAATTTGCTGTGCCTGTAATTCATCAGCGGAAAATTTATCCTTGCTCATATAATAGCCGCCGATTTCGCTTACCAGCCGACTTATCGTTTTTCCGGTCTCGGCCATTAATTGCAGGACGAGCGCGATACCCACAAGACTATTGCGAATTGGCACTACCCTCAAATCGATTACGCCACCGTTGCCTTCTCCGCCGATAATACAGTTGTGTTCGAGCATTGCCGCAACAACATTGGCTTCGCCGACAGCGGTACGAATAACCTGTCCGCCCGCCGCTTCGACAATATCATCGAGCATTCTTGATGTTGAAAGATTTGCCGCCGCTCTGCCACTCTTTTGGCTGAAGACATATTTTGCCGCCAGAGCAAGGGTATATTCTTCGCCGATGTAGGTCCCGTTTTCGTTCACGATTGCCAATCTGTCGGCGTCCGGGTCCTGGGCAAAGCCGACTTGGGCTTTTTCTGCTTTTACTACTTTGCAAAGGCCGGTTAGGTTTTCCGATGTCGGCTCAGGCGTGTGGGCAAACAGGCCGGTCTGTTCATTGTTGAGCGCAACAACTTGGCAGCCAAGCTCAGTGAGCAGTTTTTTGCCGACACGTCCTCCTGCACCGTTGACACTGTCTAAAACAACTTTGAACTTTTTTGCGGCGATTGCATTCTTGTTCACGATCGCCAAAACCCTGTTGATGTGAACGGTATCGGTTTGGTCGTTGAAGGTTACTTTGCCGCGATTGGCTGGAACGGCAAAAGTAAATTGCTTCTCAAGAAAATATCGCTTGATTTGCTTTGCCGGCTCCGACGGCGCAGCGGCGCCATTGCCGAGCAGCAGTTTTATACCATTATATTGAATTGGATTGTGTGAAGCGGTAATGACTACTCCGCCGGCACATTGCAAATGGTTCACCATAACACCAACGCCGGGCGTAGTTACTATGCCTAAATCAATCACGTTGATTCCCGTATCACACAGTCCCTCGATAACGGCGGATTGCAACTTACGCCCGCTTGGCCGGGAATCCCGTCCGATACATACCGACATTGATTTTGAATTTTTTAGAAATGTTCCGAAAGCTCTGCCGTAATCAGCAGCGATAGATGCGGTAAGGTTCTCGCCGACAATGCCTCTCATCCCGCTGATACTTATTATCAATCGCTCATCCATACCGAAAACTCCGTTCGATGCTTATCTGACTAATATCGAGAATCGAGTATCAAGCATCGAGAGTCAGTCCAGTTTGCAGACGTAAATCTCGTTCACGAAATCAAGTCTGCCAAGCTCATCGACAGCTTTTGTACTTGGCTCTTTGTCGAGACTGACGGCGAGGATG
>QNBZ01000257.1 GCA_003644295.1 Planctomycetota bacterium | reverse complement strand
TGGCTAAAAAATCCGTGAAATCAGTGTAATCTGTGGCTAAAAAATCCGTGAAATCAGTGTAATCTGTGGCTAAAAAATCCGTGAAATCAGTGTAATCTGTGGCTAAAAAAGCTGGAAAAACAATCACTGTTCGTATATCGTATCCCAATAAAGCACCAGACAAACAATGAACAACGAACAATGAACAACGAACAATGAACAACGAACAATGAACAACGAACAATGAACAATGAACAATGAACAATGAACTAAATTATGCGTTTTATCTTAATTGACAAAATTATTTCGCTCGAATCTGGCAGGCAAATAAAGGCCATTAAGAGTGTTTCTCTGGCCGAGGAGTATTTAGCCGACCATTTTCCCGCTTTTCCGGTACTGCCCGGCGTACTGCTTTTAGAAGGACTAATCGAATCGGCGTCGTGGCTGGTACGGGAGCATGAAAATTTTGCTCATAGTATGCTCTTGCTTAAACGGGCAGGAAATGTAAAATACAAGAGTTTTCTACCGCCGGGCGCACAAATAGAATATACTGTCCAGGCAAAAGCAATCGAAGAGAATGTCAGCAGTTTTGTCGGCTTCGGCCTGTCGGAAGGTCAGCGAATCGTGGATGCGAAATTCGGATTAAGGCATTTTAACCTTGCTGACAGCAATTCGGCAATGGCAGCGACCGACGCCGTAATAATCGAGAATATGAAAAAACGATGGAAACTACTAAAGAATTAAAAGTTGAGAATTAAGAATTGAGAATTAAAACTGCCGGAGGTAAAAATTATGGCAATGAGTCAGGATGAGATTTTTCAGGGAGTTAAGGAAGTTCTGGTTGATGCGCTGGGCGTCGACGATGATGAGGTTGAAGCCGAGGCGACCCTAATGGGAGATTTGGGAGCCGAGAGCATCGATTTTCTGGATATAGTATTTCGACTGGAAAAAGCGTTCGGAATAAAAATCCCGCGTGAAGAGTTATTTCCCGCTGAGGGGCTGATGACAAATCCGGAATTCGTCAACAACGGCAAGTTGACCGAAAAAGGGCTGAATGAATTGCGGGATAAAATGCCGCACACGAACATTGCTGCGTTTGAGAGCGACCCCGACATCAATAAGCTGGGCGATTTGTTCACTGTCAGTTCGATTGTAAATTACGTTGGGAACAAGCTGAACGCTGCATAACCGTTGTGTACCGGCGCGCCTACATACGATATACGACATACGAAAATGCGTTGGATTTGGATAGACAAATTTGTTGAGTTTCACAGCGGCAAACGTGCCGTGGCGGTCAAGAATGTAACGCTTGCTGAGGAGCATCTGCACGACCATTTCCCCGGCTTTCCCGTTATGCCGGAGACCTTATGCATTGAGGCGATGGCACAAACATCAGGGATACTTGTCGGCGAAGCAAAAGGGTTTAAGGAAAAAGTCATTCTCGCAAAAATCAAAAAGGCCGTCTTTTTCGACTACGTAAAACCGGGCGATACGATAAAATTAGAAGCGGAAATTGAATCTATCGCCCCCGAAGCGGCAAGCACAACCGGCAAAATCACCTGCGAAGACAAGTTAATTGCCGAGATAGATTTGATGTTCAGTCACATAGACCAAAATCTGGGAGGTAAAAAATTTCCAGAAGAAAACTTCGTGTTCACCGACACCTTCAAATCACTCCTGCAAGGCGTAACCATCAAAAATTGATTATTGACTATCTAAAAATATGAGTTCAGTTCGCGTAGTAATAACCGGTCTTGGTGCAGTAAGCCCACTCGGTTTAACCGCCGGCGATATGTGGGACGGCCTTTGTGCCGGTCGCTGCGGCATAGATAGAATCACGGCATTCGACCCGGTTGGCTTCAACTGTAAATTAGCCGGCCAAGTCCCCGAGTTCAAAATACAATCGTATGTACCAAAGCAACTTCGCAAATCCATAAAGCTGATGTCCAGAGACATCAAACTTGCGATTATCGCAGCAGATGAAGCTTTGAGAAGCAGCGGCCTTATTACAAAGGCAATCGACCCGGAAAATATCAACACAGACCCAACCCGTATATCAATCAATCTCGGTGCGGGGCTTATAAGTTGTGATTTGGTCGAGCTGGGCCCCGCAGTAGCGGCAAGCACAACTAACGGCAAATTCGATATTCGCAAATGGGGCAAAGACGGCCTTGAACTGGTAACGCCATTGTGGTTGTTGAAGTATTTACCTAATATGCTGGCCTGTCATATAGGTATTATTCACGATATTCAAGGCCCGAGCAATACCATCACCTGCGCCGAAAGCTCTGCACAACTGGCGATAAGTGAGGCGGCGCAGATTATAGCCCGCGGCGGCAGTGATGTCGCTCTGGCCGGCGGGGCCGAGGCAAAGGTAAATCCAATTGTTATGATTCGACAGTGCCTGCTCAAAAGAGCTACCAGTAAAAACAATGATGACCCTGCCGGTGCTTGCAGGCCTTTTGACGCAAACGCCGATGGTTCGGTTTTTGGAGAAGCCGCAGGGATGGTGGTGCTGGAAAATCTGCAAAACGCCGAAAAGCGAGACGCAAAAATTTATGCTGAAATAGTCGGCACAGGCCAGAGCAATAATATAAATCCGGAGTATGAGCACCTTGAACCGGATGGCAAAGGGTTGCAAATAGCAATCGAAAAAGCAATGGCGGATGCACAGATACAGCCGGATGATTTGGATTTGCTCATCCCGCACGGCACGGGGATAGCTGCTGATGACTTGGCCGAGGCGACGGCAATTGAGTCGGCTCTCGGTAGAGCGGCGAGGAAAATCCCTGTTTGGCCGACAAAAAGTATGTTAAGTAACACGGGCGCGGCAGCCGGTGCGCTTGATGTAATCGCCGCTGTTTGCGCAATGACCGATGGCAGGATACCGGCTGCGAAAAACTGCGACAGAAAAGCCCCCGGCTGTAATTTGAACATTGTAAAACAGCCGCAACCGGCTAATATACGTTATGTCCTGTGTTGCAGCTACACCTACGGCGGACAAACAGCAGCGGTAGTATTAAAAAAATATCGAACACCGAACAAGGAATTATGAATGAACAAGTAATACCAATTGGAGTTAATTTTTGCGCCCTGTCATTCCCGCGAAAGCGGGAATCCATAGGTTTATATATGTATTGGATGCCTGCTTTCGCAGGCATGACACAATAATTGATTGTCTGTC
>QNBZ01000256.1 GCA_003644295.1 Planctomycetota bacterium | reverse complement strand
TTTCTTCCATAACACAGGTTTCCGTCCAAGGCATAATTAACCTCCTTTCGGAGGCAATTATAACTAACAACTGTTACCCATGTCCTTAGCATAATCTGTAACCTATGTTATCGGTTTGTACCATAATAAACCCCGCCATAGTGATGGTGGGGTTAACCTAACATAACAAACCCCGTCATAGTGATGACGGGGCTAACCAAACATAATAAACCCCGCCATAGTGATGGCGGGGCTAACCTAACATAATAAACCCCGCCATAGTGATGGCAGGGCTAACGAACATAATAAACCACGCCATAGTGATGGCAGGGCTAACCAAACATAATAAACCCCGCCATAGTGATGGCGGGGCTAACCGATAATGAAAACCCCCAGCCCAAGTCGCTTCACTCCTTGCAATAACATATTACTTCTCGTCAATTTCCTTTTTGATTTTGTTCAGTAGATTTATCGCTTCAATGGGGGTCAGATTGTTAACATCAGTTGAAGTCAATTTGTCCAAAACAGATTTGTGTTTTTGGACGAATAGTAAATCTTTGTCCGGCTGTTTGGTTTTGTGTTTTGCTAAATGTTCGCTGGTTGCTTCTCTTGCAAAAGCGCTTTCCAAATCTTCTAAAATTTCTTTACTTCGCTCCAGAATGGGTTTTGGTATGCCAGCCAGTTTCGCTACGTGGATGCCGTAGCTTTTGTCCGTTCCGCCGGGAACAATCTTATGTAAAAAGACCACTTCGTCCATCCATTCACGCACCGCTACGTTGCAGTTTTTCACATTGGCAAACAGTTCAGCTAATTCGGTCAATTCGTGGTAATGCGTCGCAAAAAGCGTTCGGCATTTTAGCTCATTTGCGATATGCTCGGTAACAGCCCAGGCCAAAGACAGGCCATCGTAGGTGCTGGTGCCGCGACCGACCTCATCCAAAATTACAAGGGATTTTCCCGTAGCATTGTTGACGATGTTGGCGGTCTCAGTCATCTCGACCATAAAAGTAGATTGGCCGCGAACAAGCTCGTCCGAAGCGCCAATTCTGGTAAAAATTCTATCGACCAATCCGATAGTCGCCTCTTTAGCCGGGATGAATGAGCCAGTTTGAGCCATTAAGACCAGCAAAGCAGTTTGTCTTATGTATGTGCTTTTGCCGGACATATTCGGGCCTGTGATAATCAGGCAATCTCCTTTGCCTTCGCCAAGTTCAATGTCGTTTGGGACAAACTCCGTGCCGAGCGTCTCTGCCAGAACCGGATGCTTGCCTTCGTTTATAAGCAATTCACAGCCGGCAGTTATTTTTGGGCGGATGTAGTTTCTGCGTGCCGCCAGGAACGCAAGGGCGCAAAGGCAATCGCACCTGGCTACGGTGTCAGCGAGTTGTTGCAATCGGCTTACATACTTACAGGCCTGCGTGCGGATTTGCTCAAACAGCCGTTGTTCTAATTCAATAGCTTTCTCCTCGGCGCCGAGGACCTGGGTTTCGTATTTTTTCAGTTCGTCTGTAATATAGCGTTCAGCGTTTTTGATTGTCTGCTTTCGAACATAGTCGGCGGGGACTTTGTCCGCTGATGAGTGGCTTATCTCAATATAGTAGCCGAAAACTTTGTTATAGCCGATTTTGAGATTGCCGATGCCGGTTCGCTCAATTTGTTCTTTTTGATAACTTTTCAGCCAACTTTGCCCGTCTTTTGAAATTGAACGAAGATGGTCAAGCTGTTCGTTAAAGCCCTGCCTTATGACGCCGCCGTCACGGAGGTGTGAGGGGCAGTCCGGCAGGATTGCAGATTCGAGCAGGTCAGCCAGTTCGTCCATACTGTCGCATTGCCTGGCTAACCGCAGAGCCAGGTCTGCCTGGCAGGATTGCAGAAGTTCACGCAGCGGCGGTATCTTTCGCAATGTGGCCGCCAGTGCTATCAGGTCTCTCGGAGTTGCACGGAAAGTGCTGATGCGGGCGGCAATTCTTTCGGTGTCGGCGATGTCGGCGAGGAGTTTGCGAAGCTGTGTTATGCCGGCGTCATTTTCTTTTAGTTCTTCGATGGCATCCTGGCGCAGCTCTATTTCGCCGAGGTTGCACAGCGGCATACAAAGCCAGTTGCGAAACATTCTGCCGCCCATTGCTGTAAGGGTTTCATCGAGACAATCAAGCAGTGAGCCCTTTTTGCTTTCGGTGCGGATGGTTCGCAGGATTTCGATACTTGCCAGAGATGCCTGGTCGATTTGCAGGAATTTTTTGCGGTCGATTTTTCTTATCGTCGATATGTGGCCGAGCGTGGTTTTCTGTGTTTCGTTGAGGTATTCAATGACAGCGCCGGCGGATGTGATGATGCCATCTTCGTCATCTACGATTCCGAAGCCCTCCAGCGTTGTGGTGCCGAAATGTTTTAAGAGCCGCTGCTTTGCCTGGTACGGGTCGAAGTACCAGCTTGGGCGTTCGGTTATAATGGCGCCGGTCAATTGCGCTATGTCTTTGGCCAATTTTCGTGTCTCGGCTTCGAATAGTTCGCCGCGCCTGTCGGCAAGCAGACACTCAGCCGGTGCCAATCGCAAAAGCTCGTCGAGCAGTTTCTTCTCCGGCAGTTGCTGGGCGAAGAAATGGCCGGTCGAAATGTCAACCCAGCTTATTGCGGCGGTGGAATTTGTTCCCAGCCAGACCGCACAGAGGAAGTTGTCCTCTTTGGCGTTGAGCAGAACATCGTCGGTGAGTGTGCCGGGTGTAACAATTCGTGTAACATTACGTTTGACAACGCCCTTTGCGGTTTTGGGGTCTTCGGTCTGCTCGCAGACGGCCACTTTGTAGCCGGCCTGCAGCATTTTCTTTATATACCCTTCGACGGCGTGGTACGGCACTCCAGCCAAAGGAACAGGATTAACTCCTTTGCTTCTGCTGGTCAAAGTCAGGCCGCAGACCTGCGAGCAGGTTCGTGCGTCTTCGTAGAAGGTCTCGTAAAAATCGCCCATACGAAAGAACAGTATCGTATCGGGGTATTTTTGCTTGTAGTAGTGGAACTGCTTCATCGCAGGGGTCAGTTTTTCGGGTGTTTTTGCCATAGATGCCGATTATACATTCAATTGGCCGTTTAACAACTCTGTTGTGATTAAGGTGGCTTGCTTTGCGGATTTTGTGTTTTTTAATTGCTTTAAGAGGTTTTCCTGCCGGTCTGTAAAGCAAACAGTAGTGTGCAAATCGAAGTCGACAAC
>QNBZ01000255.1 GCA_003644295.1 Planctomycetota bacterium | reverse complement strand
TGGTGATAGTTAGACTAAACACACCCCGATAAATCTGGGGGCAAGTATTTTTGTCAGGCGGAACTTTTGTTTTGCTGCCGGCGAAGCCGGTCGAGTTCTGCGAGAATAGGCCATTTGCCGAAGGCGAGAATGAAGGGCATAATTATACAGGCGATAGGGACCAGCATAAGCAGCCCGAGAGCCCAGTGATAGCCGGCCTTCGAGAATATCTTACAAGAGACGACCGCTTTAATAATAAGCACAGCCAGCGATGCCAGCAAAGCAAAGAATATTATCACTAAAGTAAAGCCGGGGGTTAAAATACGACAGATTTCTTCAAAATTTGTACAAGAGTAGTCCATCTCTTTATTCCCTTTCGATTATATGGCTGTTCTGCCTTCCAATATCGAGCAGCATTGTACCGGATATTGTTTTTTGATACAAGGCGGTATTTGGTGGGAAAAGTTGTAGAAGTCAGGGCCAATAGTCGTTAGAATACCTTCCGTTGACAGGATGTTTCAGAACGGTGTTATGAATTTGTTTGGAGAGCGCAGGCAATGAGGCAAAGAGAGCATCTTACACCATACGGCAATAAGCCGATGGTTACGCCGATTGTATCGGCTGTCAATTACGAATACGTCAGCTTTGAGATATTGCGGCAGATTACCGAAGGGGAAATTGACGGCTACACCTATCATCGTGATGATAATCCGACCTGCCGGGCGGTTGAGAAAGAAATAGCACTGATGGAAAAAGCTGTTGATTGTATTATCTGCACATCGGGAATGGCGGCTTTGACGATGATTTTTCTGACCTACCTGAAAGCAGGCGATAACCTGCTGACGTTTCACGATATATACGGGGCCAATTACAAGGTGTCGCTGATTCTCGAGAAGTTCGGTGTCGAAGTTACCTGGCTGAACGCCGCCGAGCCGGAAAAGGTAGCTGAAAATATCAAAGATAATACAAGAATGATTTTCTGCGAGACGCCGAGCAATCCACTGGTTAAAATTGTTGATATTGAGTATCTTCGTCGGCAGGCCGACCGTGTTGGTGCAATGCTTGTCGTTGATAATACTTTCGCTACTCCGTATCACCAGTCGCCGCTGGCGCTCGGGGCGGAGTTGGTAGTGCATAGCGCTACTAAAGGGCTGGGCGGACACAATGACCTTATGGCCGGTGCGATTGCCTGCTCAACGAAGGATTATTACGACCAGCTCTGGTTCACACGCCAGGCGATAGGCACTACATTGGACCCATTCCCCGCCTCGCTGCTGGAGCGGGGCTTGAAGACGTTCGAGATACGGGCGGCTAAAATGTCAGAGAACGCTATGGCCATCGCAGAATTTCTTTCCGGCCATCCGAAAATAACGCGGGTGTATTATCCCGGGCTGGAAAGCGACCCAGGACACAAAGTCGCCTGTAAGCAGATGAAAAACGGATTTGGCGGCGTGCTGGCGTTTGACGTAGGCAATAAACAGTCGCACGCCAAGAAGTTTGTCGAGAAATTAAAGACGATTTATCACGCTGTAAGTCTTGGGTGTACAGAAACTTTGGTTTGCTT
Organism: Planctomycetota bacterium; assembly: GCA_003644295.1. Taxonomy (GTDB): domain Bacteria; phylum Planctomycetota; class Phycisphaerae; order Sedimentisphaerales; family Anaerobacaceae; genus B140-G9. The sequence goes on along the minus strand of QNBZ01000255.1, from coordinate 1,659 downwards.
GCCGGTTCTTACCACGATGCTCTATTTGCCGGAGCAGCGCAGGACGACCTTTGGAGTCAAACCCAATACAGTTCGCCTGTCAGCGGGCATTGGAGATACGCAGGAGCTTATAGCCGATTTGAAGCAGGCACTGGAATGATTTATAGACAAGGCACAAAGCGATACGCCAAAGGCATACGCTGGGGCGTATTACCTTTCTTCTTTGTGCCTGTGTGCCTTTGTTGCTTTGCCCCTTATTTTATTCTTGACGAACAGGGAGGGTGAATTGATAATTGATAATTGATAATTTATCACTGTGAAAGGAGGCCATTATGGCAAAGACAATGTTAACAGCGGTTCTTATCGTATTATTGAATGTATTAGTTGGTTGTCACAGCGTTGACAGCGGCAAGAGTCAGCTTGTACCGAGTCAGGCCAAGCGAACGCCGAGTTCGGTAGCGGTTAAGGTCCCAAAAGGCAGTGAGGTCGATATCGTCGAGCAAATGACGATTAATCGGCAGGCGTATCGACAGGGGCTTGAAGCGCTGATAGCGCATTACCACAGAACTGGCAACAATATGCAATTGGCCTGGGCTAAAGACGAGCTGAAGCGACTGAATAAGATACCTCAGTACAAGTACATCATCGAAGCAAGCTTAGCCGGTCCGAAACTGAAAGCGAAGGCGTCAATTCCTCTGGCTGATTATATGTACAAAGACGCTGTTCGGCTCGAAAAAAAGGCCAAGAGACTAATCGTTTATGTAAATGAAGATTTGCTGCGTGTCGCCCTATCGCAGTACAATCAACTGATAAGGCAGCATCCCACCAGCGATAAGATAGACGATGCGGCGTACAGGGCAGCCGGGATTTATGAGTATTTCAAGGACTACTCGATAGCGCTTCTATATTATCAAAGGGCATATCAGTGGGATGCTGATACACCGAACCCGGCCAGATACAAAGCGGCGTGTATATTAGATACGCACCTGTCACGCAGGTCAGAGGCGCTGAAACTTTATAAGCAGGCGCTCGAAAAGGAAAAGCTTAGCAAGGATGACAAAGAGTTTGTCGAAAAGCGGATTGCCGAATTAACCAAGAGCGGCGAAACCATCAAAGAGTCCAAGTGAAATTGCTAAAAAGCCGAGGTGGATTTTTGCGACGAAGTTGCGGGCCTGACATTCAGCCAGGCCCGTTTTTTTATGGTAAAAGATGTTATCAGAACTTGAGAAAAAGGTAGCCGATTTTATCGAAGCCGACGGACTTTTTAAGCCGGCGGAAAGGGTTCTATTAGCTGTTTCGGGCGGGGCCGATTCGACGGCTCTTTTATATGCGATGCAGGCACTAAAAGCAGAGAACATTTTAAGCGCCGATTTCGCTTGCGCTCATATAAATCATCAGTTAAGAGGGATTGAAAGCAACGGCGATGAAGAATTTGTCGTCGCACAAACTCATAGACTGAACCTGCCTCTAACGACAAAACGATTGAATGTAGCTGACTTTGCACGTAAGAATAAATTATCACTCGAAACGGCGGCTCGCAAACTGCGGATTGAAAGTTTGCTCGATATTGCAAGGGTCAATAATTGCGACCGGATAGCCACGGCTCATCAAAAGGACGATAATGCCGAGACCGTTTTGCAGCGGTTAGCCCGCGGGACCGGCTTTCGCGGACTTTGTGGT
>QNBZ01000254.1 GCA_003644295.1 Planctomycetota bacterium | reverse complement strand
TTTGACAGACAATCAATTATTGTGTCATGCCTGCGAAAGCAGGCATCCAATACATATATAAACCTATGGATTCCCGCTTTCGCGGGAATGACAGGGCGCAAAAATTAACTCCAATTGGTATTAGAAATCCTTTAATCCGCCCATAAGCATAGTAACTACAAGTACTTAAACCTTGTTTTCTGCGTCAAAATGAGGTTTGCAAGTGGTTAACACCAATTTACAGAAACATATTTACTACTATCTGCGTTTAATTTTTATGATTGGTTATTTTATACGGCGGGCCAATCAAAAGGACGGCTACAGAGCTAAACGTAATCTGCACCGACTATTTTCATGATGGCCAAGATACCTAAAAGAGCAAGCAGTAGCAATGCAGCTCTCAGAACCCGCATGAGTTGCGTTCTGGGTTCCACAAACCGCCATATAAATCCCCAAACCGCTACGATAAGCAATATGCGTGAAACAAAAAGTAGGCCATTTCTGAACATAAACTCATTATAGCCCATTTTAACAATAAAAGTCAAGTAAAAATTGCCCATTTTAACATATAGGGCGATTAAAAATCAGACAGTTCACATTGCAGCAAGTCGCTGCCGCTGATATATATCGCAATAGGTACTCCAGTGGATAGTTTTTCTGATCTCTTGCAGTATTTCAGGAATGATTATTAAAGAAAATCTGAAAGATAGACCGATATAAAATGCCAGTATATTCGTACTTATTGTTTTTCTGGGGTTTAATTAGGAGAGTCAATGATGCATTTTCTCGAAGAAACAAAGAAATGGCTTGGCGAGATTACGGAGATTTTTCTACTGTTAGTCGCCCTGGGGATTGTGGTGGAGATTCTTTTTGGTAATACAGTTCCTTTCTTCGGAGGAATTATTACCAATCTCACCGCATTACTTAATACTCTTGGCCAAAACGGACTTGTCGGTTTGATTGCCTTGAGTATTATTCTTTACCTGTTTGCCAGAAAGAAAGCTGTTGCATAGCCCATTTTTGGCTGCCTCTGACAAAGACAGCACAGTTTCAGGTATTCGGAAAGAGCGGACGTCCTCCTGATGACAACTTAGTTGTTATCAGGAGGGCTCTAACTGGGGAACCAGGATTTGAACCTGGACTAACTGATTCAGAGTCAGTCGTGCTACCGTTACACTATTCCCCAAGTGCTTCCGGTACAAGCAACAATACTCTTTTATGTTGCAGCCGTCGCCCGAATTATAGTTGAAATTCCGGCTTTTATCAAGAAATCCTTATACTGTAAATGAACGGAATTCCCATATAAGCGATTTTGTATATTTCCCGGGCTTGCCGTCGCTAATCAATTTACCATCGAATCTGACCACTGGAACAATATCTTTAGTAGTTACAGCGATAAAAAGTTCATCCGCATCTGTTGCCTGCTGTGGGGTCAGTGATTTTTCAATCAGTTCCAGCCCGACATTTTTCCCCGCTTTGATGGCAAATTTGCGCGTGATAGACGGTAAAACATTGGCCGTGAGGGCAGAGGTTTGCAGCGTCTGTCCGAAGATTGCGAAAAATGCGGAACCTGCTCCTTCGGTTATCCGGCCCTGCTCATTGACAAGTATCGCCTCGGCGCAACCTTTTTCAGCAGCATTGGCACGAGCAAGAACATTCGCCAGCAGATTCAACGATTTTATGTCGCATCTTTTCCATCGCCAATCGGGATGAGTTGATACTGCGATACCATTGGCCTTTATTTCTTTGTCGTCTGGCAATTCCATAACGGTCAGAAAAAAATTCGGCTTCAGGGCAGCATCAAAGGTATGCTTCCGCGGCGCCGAGCCCCTAGTAATATGAAAGTATATTTTGGCGTTGGAAATGCCGGCGGTATCGAATGCTTTCTGTACCCGTGAACGAATCAGGCCGATATCCACTCCTGCTATTCCGATGGCAGCGAGACTGTTGGCAAATCTGGCCAAGTGTTCCTCAAGTGCAAAAATTTTACCGTCGTAGCTGCGCAGTACTTCATAGACACCATCGCCGAAGTAGATTCCTCGGTCGAGATAAGCCGACTCAAGCTCATCAGCCGGCACGATTTTGTCCTGTATCATAGCTATTTGCATAATAATTGATTATTGATAATTTTACTTTACAAAAAAAGATTGAGAACGTAAAATACCACATTCGGCAAGATATTTGAATATAAAATCAGGGAGTTTCTGATATGTATGCAGTCATTGAACAGGGCTCAAAGCAATATAAAGTCGCTCAGGGCGATTGTCTGGATATCGAACTGACCGATGTTTCGCCTGATGCCGAGACGATTGAACTTGGCAAGATTTTGTTTATAAGTAACGGCGAAGAAATCAAAATCGGCACACCATATTTGGATGATGCGAAGGTTATTGCCTCATTTAAGACCACAGCCAAGGACGCTGTCGTTAAAGGCAGGAAGCTTTATCCGATGCACTTTCGCAGGCGCAAAAACAGCAAGAGACGCATTGGCCATCGCCAGAAGTATCTGCGTGTTATAATCGACAAAATAGAGGGCTGACCTACCAGCCCAATACGCAATGCGTATCACGAGAAAATGCCGAAGGAGGGAGTCGAACCCTCACCCTGTCGCCAGGACGGGATTTTGAATCCCGCGCGTCTGCCTGTTCCGCCACTTCGGCTGTCTCAACTGATGAATGATTATTAATTATCGATTACATCTTGTCAACAAGACATTTTTAGGTATGGTTCACAAATCCGCCATCCCCCAGCTGCGCTTGAGTCTACCACCAAAGATTGAACCATGTCCGTTTTCGTATTCATCTCTTTTATCTTTTACCTGTAAATCCTGCCTGCACCTGTTGATGACGCAGGCACAGGTAGCAAAACGTGCAAATTTCTATATAATGAACTTATAGGACGTTTAGACGTATAGTTTTTGTCTGAAAACCGGCCAATAAAGCCAATCCTTTACTAAAGCTATGTTCTTTATTTGCCGATAGTTATAAAAGCAAAAAGGCAAAACTAAAAAGCAGAAACCTGTGCCCGCGAAAGCAGGTATTGGCATAATCTGTGGATGATATTATAGGGGGTTAGGTTGGCTTTTGGCGCAACCGACGGGGACGGAGTCTATTTAATTGATTATTGATTATTGATTATTGATTACTGATTATTGATTATCGATTACTGATTATCGATTACTGATTATCGATTACTGATTATCGATTACTGATTATCGATTACTGAT
>QNBZ01000253.1 GCA_003644295.1 Planctomycetota bacterium | reverse complement strand
TATGCTCAACACCATTATCTTATCGGGGTAAAACCAGAGGCCAATGACGGCAACGGCGAGCTTACTGTGGTTTTGTCAAAGCCGTTGGATGCAAATGCATTAGATAACGTATCTAAGATGACAGGGCTGCCCGTTCGCGCAGCAGTATCGACCCGCACTATTATTACCGCAGCGATAGACGTTGCTTACGAGCAAAGAACGACAGTCATCGAAGAGGTAGCCGAGGAACTCGATTCGCAAAATCTCGACCAGCTTATAGACGAGGTATCCACTTCAGACGACCTTCTCGACGTAGTCAACAGGCCGCCGGTTATTCGACTGGTTAATGATATTCTTTTTCGCGCTTTACAGTTAAGAGCCAGCGACATCCACGTTCATCCCTACGAGACAAAAATTCAGATTCGCTACCGAATTGACGGCATTTTATATGACACTTTGAGCTTGAACAGAAACGTTTTGCCGTTGATTATATCCCGTATCAAGGTTATGGCAGGTATGGATATTGCCGAGCGTCGGCTTCCGCAGGACGGCAGATGCAGCGTTCGGCTCGGTCAGCGCGAAGTCGATTTGCGCGTCAGCACTGTTCCGACAAGCTACGGCGAACGCAGCGTGCTGCGACTGCTGGACAAAAGCACTGCACTGTTCGGACTGAATGAGCTGGGGTTGTGGAAAGACGATTTGAAGAAATTCGACACGCTACTCAGCCGAACGCACGGCGTGATTTTCGTAACAGGCCCGACCGGCAGTGGTAAAAGCACTACGCTTTACGCCTGTCTCAACAGAATCAACTCGGCAGAAAAAAATATTATGACCATAGAAGACCCAATTGAATACCAGCTTGAAGGAATAAGCCAGATGCAGGTCGCCAGTAAAAAGGGTATGAGCTTCGCCAATTCACTGCGGCACGTTCTGCGTCAGGACCCTGATGTTATAATGGTCGGCGAAGTACGCGATGTCGAGACAGCCCGTATGGCAATACAATCTTCGCTGACCGGCCATCTGGTTTTCAGTACGCTGCACACGAATGATTCGGCCGGGGCGGTGAGCCGACTTCTGGATTTGGGCGTCGAACCGTACCTGGCAAGCTCGTCTCTGATTGCCATAATGGCTCAACGATTAGTGCGAAAGGTCTGTCCCGATTGTAAAGAGCAGTATGAACCCGCCGCTCACGAATTGAGAGAACTCGGACTGGCCGACTCGGCACAGGAAAGCGGTAAATTCTTCGTCGGAGCCGGCTGCGACAGGTGCTTTCAAACCGGCTATCGCGGACGAACCGGCGTTTATGAACTGATGCTGGTGAATGCAGAAATTCAAGAGCTGATATACAAAAGGGAAACCGCAGGGAAAATAAAGAAAGTTGCCCTCGAAGCAGGGATGCAGACTTTGCGAATGGACGGAGCAAGGAAAGTGCTTGCAGGAATAACAACCATCGCGGAAGTGTTAAGAGTTACGCAAGCTGATGTGATGTAAAGTGAAGACAAATGATACTCGATGCTCGATGCTGGCTACTCGTAATGCCAAAACGAGAATCGAGAATCGAGTATCAAGTATCGAGTATCAAGTATCGAGAATGCCCAGATACCATTATACAGCGATATCGGCAGACGGTAAGAAAGCCAAAGGTGAGATTACCGCTGAAAGCTCTTATGCCGCCAGGAAGCAGTTGAGAGTACGTGGTATTCACCCTACGACAGTTACAGAAGTCGGCGCCGCATCGGAAAGCAAAACCGCATTGTTTTCGATTTTTACAAAAGCCAGCAAGAACCAGATGATAGATTTTACCAGGCAAATGGCTACGCTGCTTAATTCCGGAATTAAACTGACAGAATCGCTTTCGGTTCTTACTTTGCAGACTTCTGATGTGCGATTCAAGAACGTCCTTGCCGACATTCGCGACAGGGTTGTTACCGGCGAGTCGTTCACCGACACCCTAAAAGACTACAGCGATTACTTCGATGTCGTATATGTAAGTATGGTACGCGTGGGAGAGGTTACCGGCTCTCTTGGAGCGAACTTTTCGGCCATCGCCAGCTTTATGGAAAAACGCCAGAAAGTCGAATCAAAAGTAATGACGGCGATGATATACCCAATGGTTCTGATTTTGTTTTGCATAGCAGCGATTGTTATTTTGACGACCAAGGTCATTCCGAAAATAGGCGAGCAGATTATAAGAGCAGGTCAGGAACTGCCCTGGATAAGCCGACAATTGATGAACGTTGGTAACGTATTGACCAGTTGGCGGCTGGTAGTGGTTATTGCGGTAGCGCTGGCAATCATCTGGGGCCTCAGATACTTCCTCAAGACCAGCAGAGGGGCATATCTGCGAGACAAAACAATACTGTCTCTGCCATTATTCGGGCCTCTTATAAAACAACGCGTCGTTTCACGTTTTGCATCCACACTTTCGACGCTTCTCGGCTCCGGATTGGGTATGGCTGAATCTCTGCGTGTTGTCTCCGAGGTTACTGGCAACTCGCTTATGAAAAAAGCCATTCGGCAGGCACGTGAGAGGATTCTCGCCGGCGCCGATATTTCAACACCACTGCGAGACAGCGGTGTTATCAGCCCGGCTATCGCTCATATGGTCGCCGTCGGAGAAAAAAGCGGCGAATTAGAAAAAATGCTTAAAAACATCAGTGAAAACCTTGAGGCCTCCACCGACGTAGTTATCGAACGGCTCAGCGCAGCATTGGAGCCGCTGATTATAATCATTATGGCTGTGATAATCGGCGTAATTGCTTACGCAACGATATTACCAATTTTAAGAATATCCGCTGGAAACTTTTAATAGGGTATAGGGTATAGGGTATAGGGTATAGGGAAATGGTAAGGACAAAAAGCTTGAAAAGCTTCAAAGAACTTATAGTTTGGCAAAAGGCGTATCGATTAGTTTTGGAAATATACAAAGCTACAAAAGATTTTCCAAAATATGAGATATATGGTTTGGCCCAGCAAATGAGAAGGGCAGCAGTATCTATACCTTCGAATATTGCTGAAGGATATGGCAGAAGACACAAATCCGAGTATCATCATTTTTTATCTATAGCTTATGGTTCTTTATCAGAGTTGGAAACTCAATATCTATTGTCCATAGACCTTGGTCATACAAAGCAGAATAAAATGCTTGAGCTCTTGCTGAAAGAGGTTGGTAGTATGCTCTACCGTATGATACACCCAAAAAACCAATAACGTGTGCTATGGAAAACTTAAACTATACCCTAAACCCTATACCCTA
>QNBZ01000252.1 GCA_003644295.1 Planctomycetota bacterium | reverse complement strand
GTCTGGGCGGTGAGAGCGATTTCAGGAAGCAGCACTATAGCGCTTTTGCCCTTTTGCAAAACTGCCTCAATTGCCCTTATGTAAATCTCTGTTTTACCGCTGTCGGTAACGCCATAAAGAATCGTAACGCCGAATTTGTCTGAATCTATTTCTGCGTTAATATGCTCCAGCGCTTTTTGTTGGTCTTGATTGAGAATCACCTTTTCCGCCTTCATCGCCATTCCGTTTGGAATTACGGGCAGCGATTTTAAGACGGTTTTTTGCGTCATTTTAATGATTTGTTTTTCTGCTAATTTCTTTACAGGCGCATTCGTACATCCAAGTTCTGCCAATAAACTCTGTAACTCCAAAGCTGATTCAGAATCGACAGCTTCCCTCGCCCGTAGGTGTCTGATGATTTCCTTTTGTTTTTTACCTCTTAGTTCTTCGATTTGTCTTTCGCAATCAGCTTTGTTTATTGAAAGGTGAACATATCTTTGCGTTTTGCCCCCAGCCCCTTTTTTCACCGCTGCCGGCACCATCGCTGCGAGAACCTGGCCTAATGGACAGACATAATAACTGCTAATCCACTGTGCCAGCTTCATAAGATTTTCATCCACTAACGGCTCTTTATCAATTACTCTTAATACCTTTTTTAATTTGAATCGTCTTTTCTTGTCATTCTGAGCGGAGCGCAGCGGAGTCGAAGAATCTCTTTTCTTAACACCAACACAAAAACCTTTTTCGAGTTTGTTTTTTCTCCCGAACGGCGTTTCAACCCTTTGTCCCGGTTTGATTGGCCAAAACTCGTCCGGCAAAAGGTAATCAAACTCTGTATCCGCCCCTGACTCAAATGCTACGCGAATGATATGATTGCAATTTTCCCGATTGTCATTTTCTGTTTCGAATAAACTGTCAGTTTTATATCTACTCATAAAAAAGAGTAAGCTCTTGAGAAATAACAGCGATATAATCATCCATTCTCTCAGTAAGCGCTTCGCTCAGAACTTGCCCGGGCTTAATGTTTTCCGGCTCGATGCCAAAAATAATAACCTGCTGGGGATACTGTTTTAGCTGTTTGGCCAGGTCAAGGATTTTCAAGATGTCGGCTTCGTGCAGGGATTGATGAGCAAGAGTTTTTACGCTTTTAACTTCGTCAGGGGTAAATCTTTTTATTGAGCCGGGCGGTGTCCCCATACACGCACAGTCGATAAGAATAACTTTTTTTCTCTCTGTGATGAGATGTAAAAGGGACATTCCGCCTGTGCCGGCATCAAGGAACTGGACATTCGGGAACTTGTCGCTCTGCCGCAGAAAATGCTCTACTAAAAAACAGCCAATACCTTCATCTGACATCAAAGGGTTCCCAAGCCCTAAAACGATGACGTCATTTTTAACCAAATCACGATTCATTTGACGAATTGCACGTCTAACATATGCGCTGAACAGGAGATGCAGGGGTCGTAAGCCCTTACGAGCATTTCGAGTTTGTGGCGGACGGAATCCTGGCCTTCGTCAATTATTTCAGGGACGAGTTTTTCAAAATCTTTCTGGATGTTAGCGTGGTTCTGATTAGTCGGGATGCAGATGTCGGCTGCTATGCAGTTGCCTTTGTTATCGAATTCATATTCGTGGAAAAGTATGCCACGCGGAGCTTCAACGCAGGCAACTCCTTTGCCGGCTTTTGATTCAGTGCTTACTTTTTCTTCCTTTAATCCCTTGGCCAGTAATTGGTCTATCATAGTAATGCTTGTTTCAACAACGTGTGCGCACTCGGCTAATTGTGCGACCGTATTCATATAAGGATTGCAGCATCCTTTTTCAAGTGAGAACATTTTAGCAATTTCTTTTGCTGTTGGCGAAAGCAGTTCGGCATTATTGTTAAATCGTGCAAGCGCTCCGACAGCGTAAGAATCGCGGTGCCATTTTGTCCATTTTGCTGTGGACTGCTCGCTGACATATTCGTTTGCAACTTTGTGCCAATCCTTTATCGAAACCGTCTCGCCGTCAATATCAGTCGAGGTTATCTCGCCGTGATAGAAAGTGTAGGTTGGTGGCTTGGTCTGCTTCAGAGATATGTATTCGGTATCACGCTCGAAGTTTGGGATGTTATCCGCAACACTTAGAACGGCATCGGCTATAGTTTTAAGGTTGGTAATCGTTTCTTTGAGTGTATTTTGTAATTGGCGGAACTGCTTTTCAGTTGGAATGACTGTGAAACCGCCCGGCTTTATTGTTATGGGATGTGTCGTTCGTCCGCCGATAAGGTCCGACCATTCATTGGCTACCCTGTGAACGCTAATAATAGTTTTGACAACATCGCCGGCCTTGGCGGCTAATGGTATGACTGACGGCTCGCCAAAGAAGTCCGGTGCGGCCAAGTATCCGATGTGCAGGATATGACTTTGCAATTGTTCGGAATAATGCATCAACGTTCGAATCGTATCGGTTTGCTCGGAAACACTTATACCAAGAGCGTTTTCAACGGCTTTGGTTGCTACGAGCGAATGTGATATAGAGCAGATACCGCAGATTCTGCTGACTATAATTTGGATATCCTCGTAGCTGCGATTCCGCACCATTGCCTCGAAGAACCGCGGCGCTTCCGGCACCTGCCACTGTACCTTTTCGACAGTACCATCAGTGGCATTTACAACTATATTTCCGTGTCCTTCAACGCGCGTTGTATGCTCTACGTTAATTCTTATATTCACGCTCATAGTGTGTGTTCCTGCTTACTTCCAAAAAGAACCATTTTGCTTTTAAGGTATTCAACAGTCAAGCCGTGCTTTTCCATAACTTCTTTGGCTGCTTCGGCGTTTGGATTGTCGATGTAACCTCGACAGCCAAAACATCTAAAACCAGATGACGGACATCTTGCGCCACAGCCGGCTCTTATAATCGGCCCGAGGCATACCTGACCATAATCCCACAAACAGGGATTACCTTTTGCTTTACACTCGACGCATACCGGGTATTCGGGAATTTCGGGCTTCTTACCCAGCAGTAGGCAGCGAATTACATAGGTAAATTCCTTCCTGTCCACCGGACAGCCATAAATTTTGTAATCGACATTTACAACTTCGCCCACCGCTTTGACCATATCGGTAGATAAATGCGGCATATCAGCATCTTTGCCATAGACACATTCTTTTACATCCTGCAAATCAAAGTTGTTTTTTAGTTTGTTTATACCGCCGGTTGCAGCACATGCTCCGAGTGCAATAAGGATTTTAGCCCTGCTTCTTATAATCCACAATCGCTCTTCG
>QNBZ01000251.1 GCA_003644295.1 Planctomycetota bacterium | reverse complement strand
TAATGGTAGGCGGAGTCGATAAATACTTTCAGATAGTTCGATGCTTCCGCGATGAAGACCCGCGTGCCGACCGGCAGGCAGAGTTCACGCAAATCGACGTCGAGATGAGCTTTGTCGATAGTAACGACGTCATCGGCGTAAATGAAAACTTAATCGCAAAAATCTGGAAGCAGATTCTCGGCGTTGACATAACGGCACCGATGCGGCGAATAAGCTACAAAGAAGCGATGGCTGATTACGGCACCGACAGGCCGGATTTGCGATTTCCTATGAAGTTAAAAGACATTTCCGATATTGCAAAACAAAGCACGTTCAAAGTGTTCACATCAGTCGTTGAGCAAGGCGGAATTGTCAAAGGGCTTTGTGCGCCGGGCGGCGGCAAGTATTCCCGAAGCGATATTGAAAAGACGATGACCGAGTTTGTAGGCGACTACGGAGCAAAAGGATTGGCCTGGTTCAAAGTAAAAACGGCGGACAGCGGACTAACACTTGTCAGTAGTATCGCCAAGTTTTTCAGCCCAGAGCAGCTTCAGCAAATAATCGAGCGCTTTGGAGCAAAAGACGGCGACCTGTTGTTGTTTGTCGCTGATAAAGAAAAGGTCGTCAACAAGTCGCTGGCTCCGCTGCGGTGCAAATTAGCTGAAGAGCTTAAGCTCTACGAGAAAGGAGTTTTTGAGTTCGTATGGGTTGTTGATTTTCCGCTGTTCGAGTGGAACGATGACGAGGGCCGTTACGATTCACTGCACCATCCGTTCACCGCACCTGTGCCGGAGGATTTGGCAAAACTCGATACCGACCCTGCTGACATTGTCTCGCAGGCCTACGATATTGTCGTCAACGGCTCGGAAATAGGCGGCGGCAGTATCCGTATCCACGAGCCGAAGGTTCAGCATAAGGTCTTTGAACTGCTCAAAATCTCGAAGCGACAGGCACAGCGGCAGTTTGGATTTTTCCTGAAGGCGCTGGAATACGGCGCTCCGCCGCACGGCGGAATAGCGCTGGGATTAGACAGAATGATTATGCTCTTAACCGGCACCGAGAACATCAGAGACGTCATCGCTTTTCCAAAAACCCAGCGCGGCCAGTGCCTTTTAACCGATGCGCCCAGTGAGGTTAACCAGAAACAATTAGACGAGCTGAACCTGCGGATGCAAAAACACCTGCACGCAATCGAACAGAAACAATAGCGTTCAGCGGACAGCGTTTAGCGTTCAGGAAAAGAAAAATATCCGCTGCCTGCTATACGCTGAACGCCGAATAAAATGCGAAAGCAGATACATAATATCTATCACCGGGTTCTGGTGCTTCTGCATTTGTCGCCACTGTCGCTGGCCGAGAAATGCAGAATAGCATTCGGCATAGCGGTGCTGCTCGTACTGCTTCTTGCGCTCTCGATTCCGTACATCTGGATGGGTCGGCTTACGGAAAAGGCGGCGCTGGACGCCGGCAGAGCAAAAGCAGACCTGCTGTTCAGGCAACACTTCCAACAGGCAAAAACAATATCCGAAACGCCCGGCACCGCCGGCATAGAAACAGATGCGAACAATCCTGAGATATGCTGGATTGACTTCACAAAACAAGACGAAAACCAACTCCAACAATTAACCGACAGCCAAAGGGAAATGATTGAATTTCTGAAAAATGAAAAGACCAGAGACGATAATACCCTGCTGGAAAAAAGAAATGGCGTTCTTCAAAGCAGCTACATAAAAATATTCAGGGCGACAGAAACTTATCAGCCGATAGCGGCGGTGGTTATTCAAAAGCCGGCTGGCGGGATAAGCCAAACAATTTTTATGAACAGGGTCTGGATAATCGTTGCCGGCCTGATTGCCGGAGCCGGCGCAATCATCGCCTTTTATATGATAACCCAGCGAGTAATCCTTCGTCCTATCCGCCAACTGCGTGCGCTCGCAAACAACGTCGCAGAGGGCAATCTCGACATCAGAAGCGCAATAAAGACCGGCGATGAATATGAAAAACTGGCTGACGCCTTCAATCATATGCTCGACGGCCTTCAGGAAACGCAGCAGAAACTGCGACAGGCAAATAAGCAGCTCGACGACAAAATAGTAGAGCTTTCAGAGCGAAACATCGAGCTGTTCAAGGCCAATAAACTCAAGAGCGAATTTTTAGCTAATATCAGCCACGAGTTCAAGACGCCGCTGAACGCCATATTGGGCTTCGCCGAGATACTGCGTGAAAAGCCCGAAGCGCTGAAAAAGGACAAGGCCAGAAGGTACGCAGAAAATATCATCACCGGCGGAAAAAATCTTCTCAATATGATTAACGACCTGCTCGATTTGGCAAAAACCGAAGCGGGGAAAATGAAACTGCATATAGAAAAAACCACTGTGGCTGGTATTTGCGATGTAGTCGTCAGTTCGTTGGCAGCTCTTACAAGAAAAAAGAAAATCAAAGTCAAATTGACGGTTGATGATAATATACCAAATCTTTATACCGACGCCGGCAAGGTTCAGCAGATACTGTATAATTTTATGAGCAATGCGGTGAAGTTCACGCCTAAGCGAGGCAGGATTGAGATTCGAGCTGCGATGATGGACGAAAAAACGGTGCGGATTACGGTAACTGATACCGGCTGCGGTATTGCCGAGGCGGATAAGGAAAAAATCTTCGAGAAGTTTCGGCAGGCCGACGGTTCCATTACCCGCCAATCGACCGGCAGTGGGCTGGGGTTAGCCATCAGCAAGGAACTTGCCACTATGCTTGCCGGCAGTATTGGGATGGAAAGCGAGCCCGGCTGCGGCTCAACCTTCTGGCTCGACATACCCGTTACACTAACCAAAGAACAAGAAAAACAACCGGGCTAAAACTACGGTGATGTAGATGAGAACCACTGGGTATTAACAAAACCATCCCTGCTTAGCGGCTCAATGGCTAAAATAATAGCACCATCCGAACCTATCCATAGTTCCCTACATCGTTATAACTCGTACCATCGACAGGAAAAAGAAGTCATTTGCTACTAATATTCCGATTTGGAATATCAGCAACATCTCATTACTATCCTACGTTATGGCTATGCATAAAAGTATTTATTCTGAAGAGCACAAATACCTTATCGCTCGTCTTAGAGAAGCGCGACGGAAGGTTCATCTTACACAAAAACAGGTGGCCCGGCTTTTAGGGGTAACTCAATCCTTTGTATCCAAAATCGAGTCTGGGCAGTACCGAGTCGATGTGGTTCAGTTATCACAACTTGCAAAGCTATATAAAAAGAATCTCAGATTTTTCATAAAGTGATATGGC
>QNBZ01000250.1 GCA_003644295.1 Planctomycetota bacterium | reverse complement strand
GGCAAAAGAAAATAAGAGATCCCTCAACTTCGCTCGGGATGACCAAAAACCAGTCAATTTATTAGCTTCTGTCAGCGACGTTTCAACTGAGAGCGAGTTTTTCTCGCCGGTGCCGGCTGGCTATAAAAAGGGCAAAACCCGCTACTGCTTCGTCCTCGGCACCGTGATGAGCGGCTTAGGCAAAGGAATATTCTCATCCTGTCTCGCCAAGTTGATGCAGGACAAAGACCTCAAAGTAGCACCAATTAAGCTCGAAGGTTATTTGAATATAGATTCCGGCACGCTGAACCCTTTCCGCCACGGCGAGGTATTCGTCCTCGATGACGGTATGGAATGTGATATGGATTTGGGTACTTACGAAAGAATGCTCGATATGAATTTGAGCAAAGCGAACTTCGCCACAAGCGGCCAAATTTTCAGTTCTGTTCTGCACAAGGAACGCCACGGCGACTACCTCGGCAGAGACGTTCAGATGATTCCCCACGTTACCGGCGAGGTCAAACTGAAACTGCGCCAACTGGCGATGGAAACAAACGCCGATATAGTATTCGTCGAGATTGGCGGAACAGTCGGCGATTTGGAAAACGCCTACTACATCGAGGCAATGCGGGAGTTGGCCTACGAAGAAGGCCCTAATAGCTGCTGCTTTGTAGCCCTGACGTACATACTGGAACCAAAGACCCTCGGCGAGCAGAAATCAAAGGCCGCTCAATTGGGCATCAAGCAGCTTATGCAGTGCGGCATTCAGCCGGATATAGTCGCCTGCCGAGCCGACAGGCCTGCTGACGAGAAAGTCCGCCAGAAGATAAGCGTCTATAGTAATGTTCCGTTAAAGAGGGTCATAAGCGTGCCTGATTCAGCCAGTATCTATATGATACCGACTATGCTAAGAGATTGCGGCCTGGACTTCGAGGTCGCCAGAATGCTGAAAATCGAAGACAGAATAAACCTGCGACATGAGCGCAAAGCGTGGGCTAAATGGTGCGATTTCACCGACAAAATCGAAGCCGACAAATACCAAATAACCATCGGTATTACCGGCAAATACACATCCGTCCGAGATAGCTACGCCTCGATAATCAACGCCCTCGAACACGCCGGCATCGCCCTGCGATGCGACGTTAAAATAAAATGGATTGAAACAACGGCCATTACCGATGAAACGGCTGCCGAGTATCTTAATGACGTTGACGGTATTATTGTACCGGGCGGGTTCGGCACACGCGGCGCAGAAGGAAAAATCGCCTGTATAAAATACGCCAGAGAAAATAACCTGCCGTACCTCGGATTGTGTTTTGGCTTTCAAATGGCTGTTATAGAATTCGCTCGCAACGTTTGCGGCCTGACAAAAGCCAATACCACCGAGATTGAACCGGATTGCCCTGAGCCGGTAATCGACACATTGCCGGAGCAGAAAAAGATAGAAGGCCTCGGTGGAAATATGCGGCTCGGCGGAAGGAATATAGAACTAAAACCAAAAACGATGGCGTGGAGACTGTTTGGCAAGGCGAATTCAGCCAGAATGAGATTCAGGCATCGCTATGAGGTTGACCCGCGTTATATCGAGCGGCTGGAAAAGGCCGGGATGGTCTTCTCCGGCAAAGCCCCCGAACAGCCAATTATGCAGATACTCGAACTACCATCTCATCCATACTTTTTTGGGACCCAGGCACATCCCTGCCTGACTTCCCGCCCGCTCAACCCGCAGCCGATGTTCGCAGGACTCGTTGCAGCGTCAATGCAAAGACATTACCCACAGGAAAAACTTCCCGACGGCATAACAGCCGCACAGAAAGTATGCAATTATGTTTAGCCCCCAACTTTACGTTTGGGGTCAGGATGTTTCAGTTCTTCGATTTCTTTTTTGAGCTTGTCTATTTCCTTTCGCTGTTTTGCGTTTTCATCCATAATAATCGTTATAATACTGTTCCATTGCTCATCAACGCCTTCCTCCATATTTTTCTCCAGAGCCGCCTTTTCCTGCAAACACTTGTCAAGTAGTCCTTTTTGCTTTTCAATCTCCCTGTTGCGACGTTCTAATTTTGCATTAAGTTGTTTTAATTCTTTCTTTAGTTGTGTATTTTTTTCAAAGGCCTCGAGCCGACTCTTTTTTATATCCGACTTTGCATTAGATACGTTTTGCTCTTCACATCCTGCGATTAACATAGCGGCAAAAACAATACCAACTGCTAAAATAATTCCATTTCCGACAATCTTTCTCATTTTCCTGTCCTTTCAAATTAACTGAACGCTATACGCTGTTTATGCTATTCGAAAAGCGTTTTCAAATTTTCTTTATCATCCGGGTCGATTTGGCTCTGCTCTGTCCAAACCGCCAGTTCCAGACTTCTTCTACAAGGGCAATCCTCAAACACGAGTTCGCTATCGCCGTCCAGAACCGCCTTGATGAGTTTCAAACAATTCTCTGTCGCTGTCTGCATATTTGCGATTATTTCTTTAAGCAACGTTTGTTTATCTTCACTTGCTTTGTGTTCTCGCCAGCAATCATAATCGCTCGGCATCGCAATCAGCCCGTAGCACATCTGGGCTTCTCTGGCTAATTTGGCTTCCGGCATAGCCGTCATACCAATCAAATCACCGCCCCACGACCGGTGCATAAGCGACTCGGCCCGTGTGGAAAATTGCGGCCCTTCCATACAAATGTATGTCCCGCTCGGATGTGTCTTTACACCTATTTTCCCGGCTGTATCGCAAAGTATCTTTCGCAGCCGGCCGCAAACCGGCTCGGCCATCTCGCAATGCACGGCGCCATAACCAGCGAAGAATGTGCTTGTCCGTTTGAACGTCTTATCAATAAACTGGTCGGCGATAACTAAATCGCCGGGCTTGATTTTCTCGCGAAGCGACCCTACCGCCCCGCTGCCGATAACCGTATGAACGCCAAGTTTTTTCAGCGCGAAAATGTTTGCCGCAAACGGAACATCGCTCGGCGAAAGTTTATGCCCATCGCCATGCCGATTTAGAAACGCCACTTTTCTTTTACCTATCGTTCCTACCATAATTTTGGCGCTCGGCCTGCCGAACGGCGTATCAACATCGCACAACTCCGCATCAGCTATCTGTTTAGCCAACTCATCGCCAAGCCCCGTGCCGCCTATTATGCCGATTAACTCTTCTGACATTCTCATTATCCTCAAATTGTTCGGCGGTTATAGTAATGCCTTTCCACGTCATTTACAACTGTTTTGTGGCGGCTGCAACCAGATTTTGTATAATCATAAGCTATGGGTTTAGCCAAAGATATAAAGCAAAGGGCAATTGAGTTAGGCTTC
>QNBZ01000249.1 GCA_003644295.1 Planctomycetota bacterium | reverse complement strand
GCGAAAGCGGGAATCCATAGGTTTATATATGTACTGGATGCCTGCTTTCGCAGGTATGACACAATAATTGATTGTCTGTCAAAAAGCGCATTTACTTAGTCCAATTGGTATGATAGTTAACTTGACTGACTTTTTAGTTGTCATCTTAACTGTGAGATTCTTCACTTCGTTCAGAATGACAGGGCCTGTATGTAATGACAGGGCCTGTATGTTTTTACTATAGCAACATTTATACAAAAGTCAGTCAAGTTGAGTAAATACCTTTGACGCTGGCGTCAAATTTCACGCTTCTCTGCAGAAAAAACTTCTTCTTTTATAAAGCCAGATTTTTCCTTGACTTTTTAGATGTTGTGTGGTAGTGTGTTATTCTGGGTTAACTCTCTGGACCCTGGACCTAGAAGAGTAGATGAAAAAACAGATATAGGATTGGGGAGGGGTTCGTGTTTCTATATCAAGAAAGGAAAGGGTGGTGATGAAGAAGAAATTGCGGATTGTTTGTCTGGGCATATTCCTATCATTTTCCATTAATACCGTATCCTCTGCTGACCTCATATTTATAATGACTGCAACTAAGAATGTCCTTGCAGTTGGTGAAGAAGCAACGATTGGGATATGGGCCTATGCCGAAGAGGCAGCGGGATTAAATGGGCTTAATGTCTGGCAGCTCGATATGGTTGTTGATGTTGACGGCGTAGTAGAAGTTAAGACCACACCGAGTACGGCGATTAGTTTGATAGCGCCTGCACCTTATGACACGGACGCTTCCGGATGGGATTCGGTAAACAGCCCATTAAGTGGTAATGTACTTGAACTTGGAATGAGCACATTGGTGTATGCGCAGGACTCTGATACTGGTGTTGGGGACTTCAGCTTATTGGCTGAGATAACAATTAAGGGCATAGGTGCAGGGCAAGTTACCTATAACCTCATTGATAATGGAACGATGGGTTTCTATGGAATACTTCGTGACGGTGAGTATTATGACATCAATAATGGTAACTTGGAGTTTCGGCCCGGCAACAATGTTTTCACTGTGGCTCCAGAGCCGAGCTGCCTGATACTGCTGGCAACTATGGCAGGTTTTGCATTGCGAAGTCGCAAAGCCCACGTGTGGAAATAATTGCTGCAACAATAGAATTGAGGCGGTTTTTGTTTCCTACATTCTGCCAGCCGAAGTGCCTTCCTGTTAAAGCGGGACGCCGACAGGTAATGAAGGCACACACAAAATGGAATTCTGGAGAGAGAAAAATTGCCGGGGTTATAGGGGGTACAGGGTATCTGTAGCTTTTCTTTGCGGTTTGTTCTTATTTTCTGTCTGCGGATATGGGCAATTAGAGCCGGAAGATGTTTTGATTCTGGTCAATGAGAACAGCCCAACCAGCAAATATGTAGCTAAGCTGTATCGCCAATACCATTCCGGAATCTCTGAATCACAGGTTCTTTATCTATCGGGCTTAACCGATTGCAGCGGGCCTGCCAGCACAGCAGCAGATGAGATAATAACAAGAAACCAGTACAACCAGTTTATCGCTGAGCCGGTGCGCGATTATTTGTCCGATTCCAATCATCCGGAACGTATTACGCAGATTAAAGTAATTATCACCACCGCTGGTATGCCATATAGAATTGAAGATACTGACCCTGCTTATGCCAACGCAATATATCCTGGCGGCTCGAACCCCTCTGTTATATCCAATAATCTACGGTTTATTGACGCAGCGACAGTAGAGTCGGAATTAACCTGTCTCTGGTATAGTGATTACGGCTCAGAGCCGTTCGGACTCGAAAACAGGATGGTAAATGTTTATCAGGGTTATCGCCAAAGCGGGATATCGGTTTTTGAAAGGATGCAGCCCGGAAGTAAAACGATGCAGTGGACGGATGCATTGAATATAAGCGGAGACCCGCCAAAAATAGAGGGTGAAAACGGATGGGGATTTCCGCCTGTTTATGGGGCAATTAACCGCAGCTTCAATGCCGGCGATATGTATCTGACAGCCCGGCTTGACGGACCCAAGGACCAGGGCGAAAGTGCCGTTTTCGCTGTTCGCGCTATGCTCGAAAGAGCCAAAAGGGCCTCCGACCCCGATATCGGAGTCAATCCAGCGCAGTCCTGCGTCGTTATCGACGATGCTCCCAGCAAAGACTTCGACCACAACCGGATATATAACCTCGATGCCTCGGTGAATTACATAGTCTATGACCCGTGTACAAATCAGCCGCCCGATGCCAAGAGCATCCTAATCAAAGACGATTATACCGAGACATTCACCGCATTGACTAATGACCAGGTAGATGAGGGACAGTTGAACATCGAGTCGATGGATTATGGTAAATATTTGGCTGTTATGATAGACAGGCGGCAGAATACCCGCACTACCCAGCAAGACCTGGATGACTATGCTGCCGCCGACCCTAACCGCGATGAATACCAAGGCATCATATCGCTCGCAACCTTTGGTTACAACGGAGACGAAGGCAGTTCTGATGACTATTTGCTAACCGATGGTCCCGGTGGAGAACAGTTGTTTAACTGTGTTAATGGGGCCGTCTTCACATCCATCGAGAGCTTAAATGCTGTAACGATGTTCTCTGATATTTCCACTTCGCCGGTAGCACAGGGCAAAATTGTTGATTTTATTGAGATTGGTGGTACTGGTGCAATAGGTCATGCTTTTGAACCGGTTTCCGATGCGATAATTGACAATTTATTCTTGTATTACAATTTGTTAGCTGACGAGGACGGTGATGGTACGGCAGATATGGCCTTTGTCGAGGCGGCATTTACCGCCATACCATACCTGAGCTGGGCCGAAGTCGTTATTGGCGACCCTTTAATGCAGATAGCTTACGGCCCAGGACAGAAGGCCTGGACGCCGTTGTTTGGTGATGTGAACAATGATGGCCGTGTTAATTACGCTGATATTTGGCTCTTAAAAGGGCGGGTTGGCGGAGTATTGAATACTACTAACCCGTGGAAATTTGAGCTTTACGATGACCTTTATGATGTAAATAAAGATGGCAGAATAAATTACGCCGATGTATGGCTTGCCAAAGGCAATTTAGGGGCAGTTGCCGACTGGTAGGCCCTTTTTTGGCCAAAAAATTTGTAAAAACCAGAAAACCTTGGAAAAATTTGAGAAATAACAGAAATTTCGCTTGACAACAGCTCAAGCAATGCTTTACTCTATAATGAGTCGGAGGTCCCCTTGGGCTGAGTGGTGGATGAAAAGGGAGGGGGCCGTCCTCGGGGAATGGAAGGAGGAGAAGAAATGGAAGAGAGGCGAGCGCGTCCAGCTTTGCTGGTTGG
>QNBZ01000248.1 GCA_003644295.1 Planctomycetota bacterium | reverse complement strand
GAGATTTTTATTACGAATGTAATTATGCAGATTATGCCAGTAAGCGGAGTAGAAAAGCACACGGTCGGCGACGGCAAAGTCGGGCCGATGACAAAAAAACTGATGAAATACTTCGAAGAATTTGTTAAGGAGAGCTGCTGGTAGGAAAAATGAAGATAAGAGATATTGCGGAACAAATCGAGAAAATAGCACCGCTGAAATTGGCACAGGATTGGGATAACGTGGGGCTGCTTATCGGCGATGCGCAAAAAAATGTAAAAAATATCCTGCTGACAATCGATATAACCGGCGATGTTGTCGCTGAGGCCAAAAGATTAAAAGCCGATTTGATTATAAGTTATCATCCGGTGATTTGGGACGGCCTGAAAAAAATCACCGCTGACGGCCAAACCAATGTCGTCTATAATTTAATTCGCTCCGGCATTGCGGTTTTTTCGATACATACCGCTCTGGACTCGGCTATGGGCGGCGTGAACGACGGACTTGCGGAAATTATCGGCATCCATAACGGAAGACCAATCGGCGATTACGTTGAAAACCCAGCCGGCGTACACTATAAACTCGTTGTCTTTGTCCCAGCAAAAGCGGCGGCCAAAGTCTCAAATGCGGTCTTTGCCGCCGGCGCAGGCGCAATGGGAAATTACAGCAACTGCGGTTTCCAATCTAAAGGAGAAGGCACTTTTCTGCCGTTGAAGAACGCCAAGCCGGCTGTCGGCAAAAAAGGTAGAATAGAGGTGGTCAACGAGATAAAATTCGAGTCGATTGTACCGGAGGAAAAACTTGACGATTGCCTTGCAGCGATGAAAAAGGCACATCCCTACGAGATGCCGGCCTACGATGTCATTAAACTTTACAACAACGGCCAAAATAAATTCGGGCTGGGCAGAATCGGTCAATTAAAAAAGCCATCTCGACTAAATAACATTATAACAAAAATCAAAAAAGCCACCGGCGCAAAAACCATCGGCATTGTCGGAGACGAAAACCGATTGGTAAAAACAGCGGCGGTTTGTGCCGGGGCGTGCGACAAAATCATCAACTCGGTTATCGCTGCAAAGGCCGATTTGTATCTGACCGGCGAATTGAAACACCATCGGGCGCTTGCAGCACAGGAGGCCGGCCTGACCTGTATCTGTCTGAGCCATACCGTCTCGGAACGGTTCATATTAAAGAAGCTGGCCAAACAGTTGAAAAAGCAAATCAGACAGGTAACTATTAAGATAAGCAAAAAAGATAAAGACCCGTTTAAGTGGAAAAAACTATGACAGAAGAAAGCGAACGAGGGACGAGCGACGAGGGACAAGGGACGAGCAATGAGCCGACGGTTGAATCGGTTGTGGAGGCGGTTTTGTTTGCCAGCGATGAGTCGCTAACGGCTGAGCGATTAGCTAATATCGTCGGGACAACCGTAAAGCAACTGCGGCAGCATATCAAAAACCTCAACGGCAAATACGAAGAACACAATAACGCCTTTAGAATAGAACAAATCGCCGGCGGCTATCAAATGCTGACGTTAAGCTCTTACAACCATTGGCTGAAAAAATTACTTCGCACCCGCAGCGACAGCAAACTAAGCCCAGCGGCACTGGAGACGCTTGCAATAATTGCGTACAAGCAGCCGGTTATCCGCGCCGACATCGAGGCCATCAGGGGCGTGGCAGCCGGCGAGATGATACGTGGTTTGATGTATAAAGGACTGGTTAAGATTGTAGGCCGAGCTGAAGTTTTAGGCAGGCCGATGCTCTACGGCACAACAAAAAAGTTTTTGGAAGTTTTTGGCTTGAATACACTGAAAGACCTGCCGAAAATCGAAGAACTCAAAAAGCCGCCGACTTAGAAAACCGTATTGCGTGATACGTATTGGGTATTGGGTAAAAAATGCAACCGGACAATTTCAATTACAAACGCAATACGCAATTGCTAATTGCCTTTTTGCTTTACAAAAGCATCTGTAAAAGGTAAAGGGTAGAAAGTAACCCCCAAGATAAACTTTGGGGCTTAATAAAATGATAACCCCCCCGAATAAATCGGTGGGCTAAATAAAACGACTATGCAGGATATACTGTACGGAAGATGGCTGGCAAAATAATAATTGATACCGAACGGTGCAAAGGGTGCGGGCTGTGCGTAATGGTATGCCCGAAGAGCTGCATCACTATTTCGGAACAATCCAACAAAAACGGCTACTTTCCCGCCGTGTCAGATAACACCGGTTGCACGGGCTGTGCTATGTGCGCTATTATCTGTCCGGACGCCGTGATTGAGGTCAGCCGGGACGACAATACAGCGGCTTTCGAGCCGGCCAAGAAAAGCAAAGCTGATTTACTCAGCCTGAATGGAGGCCCAACAGGGTGAGCGAAAAAATCCTTATGTGTGGTAATGAGGCATTGGCGGAGTCGGCTATCATCGCCGGAGTTGATGCATATTTCGGCTATCCGATTACGCCGCAGAACGAAGTTACCGCCTATATGTCGAGACGTATGCCTGAAGAAGGCAGGGTATTCGTTCAAAGCGAAAGCGAACTGGCAGCGATAAATATGGTGTTCGGAGCTTCAGCCACAGGAAAAAGGGCTATGACAAGCTCGTCAAGTCCCGGTGTCAGCTTAATGCAGGAGGGGATAAGCTATCTGGCGGGCGCCGAACTGCCGGCAGTGGTCGTCAACGTAATGCGTGGCGGGCCGGGTTTAGGCAATATCGCACCATCGCAGGGCGATTACTTCCAGGCAACCCGCGGCGGCGGACACGGCGATTATCGAACCATCGTGCTTGGGCCATCGAGCGTTCAGGAACTTGTAGATTGTATGCCGTTGGCGTTTGACCTTGCTGATGAGTATCGAATGACCGTTGTCGTACTGGCTGACGGCATCCTGGGCCAGATGATGGAGCCGGCAGTGTTGGAGAAGAAACCACGCCGAAACCTGCCGCCTAAAGAATGGGCTTTGACAGGCGCCGAAAACAGAAAGCAAAACATCGTCCGCTCATTGTGGCTGGCCGAGGGAGCGCTGGAAAAGCACAACTTTAAGCTACAGGCCAAGTATGAGCAGGTGCAGGAAAAGGAAGTACTGTGTGAACAATACGAAGTTGACGACGCCGAAATCGTGGTGGTTGCTTACGGCATTGCGGCAAGAATCGCCCGCTCTGCGGTGAACAAGGCCAGACAGGAGGGAATCAAAGCCGGCCTGATACGGCCGATTACACTTTGGCCGTTTCCGACAGAGCAAATAAGCAAAGCCGCCGATGAGTTCAAGATTTTCCTGACCGTGGAGATGAGTTGCGGCCAAATGGTTGAGGACGTAAAACTGGCCGTGGCCGG
>QNBZ01000247.1 GCA_003644295.1 Planctomycetota bacterium | reverse complement strand
CCTCGTCGGAAAGCTTTTCAGCGGGTATTTGACGTTGCATGTGTCTTTCTCCAAATACTCCGGCAATATCCACTATTGTTAATTTTCCGTCGCCATTATTTCCTTCCACCATGTGCACGACCCGCACTGGCCCTACCCAGGCACCACCTTCTCCAACTTCCCTTTTATGATAACTAGCCTCTCTTGCAATGCTTGCCTCGATACCCGGGTTGCCTGTTTCTCCTCTTTGCATCATAGCACCAGCTTAGCATTTTGTTTTTTGAATGTCAAGAACACGTTGTGCGGTGTACTGGATGTAGCTGTTTCAAAATTGGAGGAGGCAGTTTGGGTATACCCTATGGCCGCGGGGGTAAACCTGTGGTGCAAGATTTATTTTTTTGGGAACAACTTTATATCTAGCCGGATTAGGTTATCAAAGGATTAAAGCTTTCTTAGAGCTGGTGTTGGGTAATCCCGTTTGGACTATTTTAGACGCCTCTTTTGGAAGAGATACTCCACAGCTGGGTGAGTCTGCGGGAAAGCATTGGTTCCAGATTGTAGTTTAAAGAGATCTAAGGTGTTTGTTGGCAGTGATGGGAGGTTTAAACGGTTACAAAAAAACCTGCCGAGTTTTTGGTGCCGCGGGTGGGAATTGAACCCACATGAGGTTGCCCTCATAGGTTTTTGAGACCTACGCGTCTGCCGGTTCCGCCACCGCGGCACAATTTTCTTAATTCGTCTGGCTTTACCGGAGGTCGGATTGCCCCCCGCACCAGATCCGCCTTTGGCGGAGCGGTACGGGGTTCAATTCGGCTGGTCAAAAACATCTCACTAAAAGTTCATGTTTTTGGAGCTTCATTGAAAGTTCCGCCGCCGCGGCCTGCTTAATGCTACCCTAATTATATTGCTCTTTTGTGATAAAATCAAACCCAGCTTTGAGTTTTGCGCTTCAAGTTTTTACCATGTCTATTCCGGTAAATGATTTGCACAAGGATACCGTTTTCAAATATCAGGGGCGGATCTACAAGGTTTTGGAATATAAGCACAAAAGCATCGCCCGCGGCAAGGCGGATATCAAGATTAAGGCTCTGAATTTGGGGAATAGGGCCATAGTGGAGGTGAGTTTCAAAAGCGGTCAGACAGTGGAAGAGGTGGCCTGTCATGTGCAGAATATGGATTATGTCTATTTTGATGAGCGGAAACAGCAATTGGTTTTGTCTGATCCGCAAACGAAAAAAAGGGTGTTTGTCCCCGCCAATTTACTTTCGGAAGAGAAGCGAAAATTTTTAACCGAGGGTGCGGTGGTGCGTACTTTGGTTTTGGACGAAGATAATATAGTTTCGGTGGAAATTCCCATTGTGGTGGAAATGGAGGTTAAAGAGACTCCCCCCTCGGAAAAAGGCGATACTGCGGCCGGCGGGAGCAAGCCGGCCGTACTATCTACCGGCGCTGTGGTTCGGGTGCCGATGTTCATTAGGGTTGGAGACGTTATTAAAGTCAATACAGAGAGAGGAGAGTATATGGAACGGGTACGGTCTTAAGATTTTCACGTTTAAACTTCCTCATGTTAAACCAGCTTTCAGACGCTATCAATAAATATAAGAAGCGGGTGGATTATCTGGAAGTCCGAGCCGAAGAGTCAGAGGGCACTGGCATTAAGTTTCGGGGGAAAGAAATGGAGAGTGTTTCCCAGCCTTCTAGCCGCGGCGGATGTGTCCGAGCGTTATACAAGGGGGGGTGGGGATTTGTCTCCTTTAATGATCTGGATAAATTGGCCGATAAAATTGAAGAGGCAGTGTCTCAGGCTCGGCTGGTTGGGCGCGGGAAAAGCCGGCTGGCTCAGGTTGAACCGGTTGAAGATGAGATTCGTATGATTTTCAGGAATGATCCCCGTAAAATATCTTTAAAAGAGAAAGTGGATCAGATGAGAGATTATCACGATCAGATTTGGGCTGTTTCTCCCTTAGTTTCAGATGCTTCGGTGGTTTACTCCGATAGTTTTTCCCGTGTTTACTTTGCCTCCTCCGAGGGGACCAAGATTGTGCAGGAATTTTCCGGCATTACGGCTGGATTTTCTGTAGTAGCCCGAAAAAATGGCTTGTTGCAGAGCAATGCCGCCGCTGTTTTTGACAAGAGCGATTATTCGGTGGTTAGAACGCTGGGGACAAGGATAACGCAGAGAGTTAAACTGGCCGTTGATCTGCTTGAGGCAGAGCAGGTCAAGAGTGGGCAGTATACTGTTGTTTTAAACCCGGTTATGGCGGGTAATTTTATTCACGAGGCTTTTGGCCATTTGTCGGAAGCAGATTCTGTGTATGAAAATAAGAAGCTGAGGCAAATAATGAGGTTGGGACGTCGGCTGGGTGCAGACGGGCTGAATGTGGTTGATGACCCTACTCTAGAGGACGGCTGGGGTTCTTATAATTATGATGACGAGGGGGTTAGGCCGCAGAAAACCTACCTGATTAGAGAGGGTATTCTAAGCGGGCGCATG
The DNA here is from genome assembly GCA_003644295.1 of Planctomycetota bacterium. GTDB lineage: Bacteria > Planctomycetota > Phycisphaerae > Sedimentisphaerales > Anaerobacaceae > B140-G9. Next base: position 845 of record QNBZ01000247.1, on the reverse strand, counting down.
CATTCGCGGGAGACGGCTGGGAAAATGGGTGAAGCGCCTACCGGTAATGCGCGGGCGGCGGGATTCCGCTTTCGTCCTTTGGTAAGAATGTCTAACACTTTTATTGAGGCGGGCAAGGTTGGCTTTGATGAGATGCTTAAGGGTATAAAACTGGGAATTTACGCATGTAACTTTTGGGGAGGGCAGACCAACCAGGAGATGTTCACCTTTACCCCGGGGTGGGCCTATATGATTCGCAATGGGCAATTGGCTGAATTGGTGCGGGATGTTAAATTAACCGGTAATGTGTTTGAAACTTTGGGCAATATTGAGATGATTGGGGACGACTTGGGGCTTAGGATGGAACCAGGCAAGTGTGGAAAAGGAGGACAATATCTCCGTGTGGATGCCGGCGCGCCGCATGTTCGCATTAAAAACGCAACTGTGGCAGGTAAATGAAGAAAGACTATTCTTTGGCTCAAAATTTACTAAAAGAGGCAATTTCCAGGTCCGAAGCGGCGGAGGTGGTTTTTTCCAGCGGGCAAACCCGTGGCGTTTCTTTTGAACACAGCAAGCTTAAAATTGTTGGAGCTAAATATTCGGTTCAAGTCGGTCTTAGATTGATTAAAAATGGTCGCATTGGGGTGGCGGCAACCAACAATTTGGATCGCACCGGCGACCTGGTGAGCAAAGCTCTGGCGGTGAGCGAGTTTGGGCCGGCGGCGTTGTTTGAGTTCCCGGCATTGACAAAATACCAGGAGGTGAAGGTTTTTGACCCTGCCGTTGAAAAGATACCGGAAGAAAAATTTGTTAACTTGGGGCAGAGGATAGTTGATGATTTTTATAAATTTAATCCGAATGCTTTG
>QNBZ01000246.1 GCA_003644295.1 Planctomycetota bacterium | reverse complement strand
TTGGCAGTTCGCAGAGCGGTTTTTGCCAGAGCCACCGGCGATTTGGTCATTTTTCTTTTTGTTTCCATGTACCATAAATCGTCCTACTTATTCAAAAAACTTAAATGTTTTCAACAGAGCAATTAAATATCAAAATGCAAATATAAAAATTACAATGCAAAATTCAAAAATTACAAAAGAACGCAGGCGCACAAGTACTGGCAGCGCAAATAATAAGTGCATAAATTGCTTACGTCCTATGTGCTTATTTTAATATGTCGTTTTGCGTTTTGCTTTTTAATCTTTGATTTTCTGGCCGTAAAGGCATTTTCTTACACTAAGTTGCGCTGTAGTATTAGTTTTACTGTCTAATATTATTAAAGATTTATAAGTCGTTTATACGATTACCTTTCCGTGAAAAGGTAGAACAATATAGCAGCGATTTGAGATGCAAAAACGGAAAATCCTTAAAGCAGTTAATATCAACCTATAGATTTTCAATGGTATGCTGAAACGCTTGGAACAATTTGTTAAGCCATTCATCACATCTTTGGGAAGACGTGAGCCGAAAGAAAATGCTCATATCTACATCTCTGGACTCTTGTCGGATATGAAAAGAAAAAGTGTCGAATCGATTGCCTACTGCTACGACCAGCATCGCAGGGCGCTGCAGCGTTTCATAGGTTTTGCACAATGCGACCATCAGCCATTGCAGCAGGAAGTGGCCAGACAGGTTGGTAATGAACTTGGCGAAGATGATGGTGCAATTGTTTTTGGCCCTTCTGGATACAAAAAATGCGGCAACGATTCGGTGGGCGTGCAACGACAATGGCTGGGTCAGCTTGGCAAGGTTGACAATGGGCAGGTTGGCGTTTACATTGGTTATGCCTCTTGCAAGGAATATGTGCTAACGGTTCCACAAGTTCGGATTATGTTGTATGTGCTGTTGCGTCAAGCCTGCAACCGCAGATGCCCCGGGTGGGCAATACGTTTTGTAAAGCGAAAAAGCAAGCGGAGAGAGTTGGCTCGTTTTCATCATTATAAGCAACATAGCTTATTGACTCCGCTGAGAGTTAAGGAACGAAAATGAAATTAGACAGTAAAACTATAAGCTACGAACTATGAACAAGTTACGCAATATCGGGATTATGGCTCATATAGACGCCGGCAAAACGACAGTAACCGAACGGGTGCTTTATTACACCGGCAAAACCTACAAAATGGGCGAGGTCCACAACGGAACCGCCGTTATGGATTACCTGCAAGAAGAGCAAAAGAGGGGCATTACCATCACCTCGGCTGCAACGAAATGTCTCTGGAAGAGTTTTGAAATTAACCTTATTGATACGCCTGGCCATATTGACTTTACCGCTGAGGTTGAAAGAGCTCTGCGTGTTCTCGACGGCGCAGTGGCGGTCTTCGACGGCAGCGAAGGAGTGCAGGCCCAAAGTGAGACCGTCTGGAGACAGGGACAAAAATACAATCTGCCCTGTCTTTGCTTTGTGAACAAGATGGATAAAACCGGAGCTGACTTCGAGATGACCGTTGAGAGTATTCGGGACAGGTTAGTTGCCAATCCTATTGTATTACAAATCCCTATCGGAGCGGAAAGCTCTTTTTCTGGAATCATAGACCTTATAAAGATGCGGGCGGTCTTCTACGAGACCGAAAAGCTGGGAGCGACTTTTGAAGAGCGCCAAATCCCATCTGAACTGCGAGAGTTAGCCGAACGACGTAGGCATCAGATGATTGAGCTTGCAGCCGAGGCCGACGCTGAGCTTATGGAACTCTATGTCCACGATAAGCCGATTGACGCTGAAATAATTGTCAGGGCTATCAGAAAGGCGACTTTGGCCGGCGAGCTTCATCCGGTGTTTGTCGGCTCTGCGCTGAAGTACATCGGCATTCAGCGGCTGCTCGACGGAATTGTGGCGTATTTACCTTCTCCGCTGGATAAGCCAGTTATAATTGGGCATAAGCCGACCGATGAAAATAAAAAGATATCGGTTAAGTGCGACAGAGCGGCAACGCTGGTTGCGCTGGCCTTTAAGATTACCAGCGATGCGCACGGCGACCTATATTTCCTGAGAATCTATCAGGGCACATTGAAGTCCGGCAGCAGGGTTCTGGATGCCAATCGTAACAAACGAGAAAACATCACCAGGATATTTGAGATGCACGCCGGCGAGCGAAAAATTCTCGAATCAGCCGGCGCCGGCGATATTGTTGCGGTCGTGGGACTGAAAGAAACCCTCACCGGCGATACGATTTGCGACCCGAAAAATCCGGTCGCTCTGCCGAGTATTACATTTCCTGAAACGGTCATTAGTATGTCGATAGAGCCAAAAAGTAGTATGGAAGCGGCGAAATTGTCAAACGCTTTAGCCGACTTGAGGCGAGAAGACCCCACTTTCGGATGTAAAGTGGACAAAGATACCGGCCAGACAATTATCAGCGGAATGGGCGAACTGCATTTGGAAATACTTCAGCACAAACTAATAAGGGAAAAAGGAGTGGGTGTACGGATAGGCAAGCCGAGGGTTGCTTATAAGGAAGCTATCAGCAAATTATCGCAGGCCGAGGGCAAATTTGTGCGTCAGACAGGTGGTCACGGCCAATACGGCCATGTTATTTTGACCGTTGAGCCAATGTTGACAGAGGATGGGCATTGGAGTCGGGATATTGAATTTGAAAGCAAAGTCATCTCCGGCGCCGTGCCAAGGGAGTATATCCCCGCTGTCGAGAGAGGGGCCAGGGATGCATTGGGTGGTGGCGTATTGGCTGGCTTTCCTATCGTTGGAGTTAGAGTTACGCTGATTGATGGCTCATATCATTCTGTAGATTCTTCGGAGTTAGCTTTTGAACAGGCCGGTGCGATTGCGGTAGAGAAGGCGGTCAAAAAGGCCGAGCCGGTTTTACTTGAGCCGATAATGCGGCTTCAAGTAGTAGTTCCGGAGGCATATTTCGGTGTGGTTCAGGGCAATTTGCTTGGCAAGAGGGGTTTAATTACGGACTGTCGTGTACATGGTAATATGCGGGTAATCGACGCAAAAGTGCCTCTTGCCGAGATGTTCGGCTATTCCAGCGAAATCAGAAGCGCCACGGCTGGCCGTGGCACGTTCACGATGGAGCCGTTGAGTTACGAGAAAGTGCCGGAGCAGTTGGCGAAGAAGATAATTTTTTGATTTCATATTTGTTTCGCAGGGTTTATTACTACTACATCATAACAGTTGGTTTTGTTTATTGTCATCCCCGCACACAGGTGGGAATCCAGGCTTTTTATTGCTTCTGGATACCTGCTTTCGCAGGTATGACAAATCATTTAGAAGGTTTAATCCCCTAAAATCAAAT
>QNBZ01000245.1 GCA_003644295.1 Planctomycetota bacterium | reverse complement strand
GCAAGTGAAGCCAATACGCTGGTTGAGCTTGCAAAAGAAAAGAAGTTAAAATTGATGGTAGGCCATTTGCTTGAGTATCACCCAGCGGTCAGTTTCCTTAAGGAAATGATAGACAAGGGCCGGCTTGGCCAGCCGTATTATATGTACACGCAGCGGGTCAATCTGGGTATTGTCCGCCGAAATGAGAATGCCTGGTGGTCGCTGGCGCCGCATGATATTTCGATTATCTGCTATCTGCTCGGCTCCGAGCCGGTGTCAGTGTCGGCGCACGGCCAGTGCTATCTGCAAAAGGATATCGAAGATGTGGTTTTTGCCACGATTAAATTTGCAGACGGCAAAATGGCAAATGTTCACTGTAGCTGGCTCGACCCACACAAAATCCGAAAAATGACGGTTGTCGGCTCCGAGAAAATGGTAACTTTTGACGATATGGAGACCACGGAAAAAATTCGGATGTATGACAAAGGGGCGGCAATAAAGCACGATATAACTACCTCTTATGCGGAAATAATATCGCTTCGGTTCGGCGATATAGTGATTCCGAAGATACCCAGCGGTGAGCCGCTTGCGATTGAATGTAAGCATTTCGTAGATTGCGTGCTTGACGGCTTGCCGATACGCAGTGATGGCATTGACGGTATGAGAGTTGTTCGGGTTTTAGAAGCGGGGCAGAAGTCATTAAAGAATAACGGCCAGCCCGTTAATCCGGAGGATTTTTAATGAGCGAGAAAAAAGATTATTTTGCTCACGAGTCGGCATACATTGACCAGCCGTGTGAAATTGGTAAGGGTACAAAAATCTGGCACTTCTCACATATAATGAAGGACGCCAAAATAGGACAGAATTGTATATTCGGTCAGAATGTGAATGTCGCCGGCAGTGTTGTTATCGGCAACAATGTCAAGGTTCAAAATAACGTTTCGATTTATACAGGGACAATTATAGAGGATGATGTTTTTCTCGGGCCGAGCTGTGTTCTTACAAATGTTACTAATCCGCGCTCGCAGGTTGTTCGGCACAGCATCTATGAAAAGACGATATTTCGGCGTGGAGCGACTGTTGGAGCGAATGCCACGGTTGTCTGCGGCATCGAACTTGGCCGTTATTGCTTTATCGCAGCCGGTGCGGTCGTAGCTAAAGATGTGCCGGATTACGCCTTGATGGTTGGCGTTCCCGCACGACAGGCCGGCTGGATGAGTCGGCACGGTATTCGTTTGCCGAAGCCGGATTCGGACGGTATTATGGTATGTCCGGAGAGCGGGTACCGTTATAAAGAAGTTGCCCCGGGCGTTTTAAGATGTCTGGATTTAGATGAGGAAGCACCATTGCCAGCAGATATGGCGGTCGGCAAAAAATCCTACGATGAACTAAAGCAAAATGGAGATTAACTAATGCAAGTACCACTTTTAGATTTGAAAGCACAGTATGCAACAATTAAAGATGAAGTATTAACAGCTGTTTCGGAAGTGCTGGAATCGCAGCGCTGCATCGGCGGCCCGAAGGTCGCCGAACTGGAAGGCAAAATTGCGGCTGTCAGCGATTGTAAATTTGCAGTCGGTACATCCAGCGGAACAGATGCTATTTTGAATAGCTTGATGAGTCTTGATATTGGCAGCGGCGATGAGGTGATTACTACGCCCTTTACATTTTTTTCAACTGTTGGCTGTATCGCTCGCACAGGCGCAAAGCCGGTGTTTGTGGACATCGACCCGCAGACTTTCAATATCAATGCAGAACTTGTCGCATCAGCAGTTACGGAAAAGACCAAGGCAATTATGCCGGTTCATCTGTTCGGGCAGATGGCTGATATGGACCCGATTATGGAAGTTGCAAACAAGCACAATCTTGCGGTGATTGAGGATGCGGCCCAGTCGATTACGAGTACATACAAAGGTAAAAAGGCCGGCAGTATCGGGACAGTCGGCTGTTTTAGTTTTTTCCCCAGTAAGAACCTCGGCGGTATCGGCGACGGCGGTTGCGTTGTTACCAATGACGAGCAGCTTTATAACCGTTTGTTCGTTATGCGCAATCACGGCAGCAAGCCGAAGTATTATCATAAATACGTTGGCGGCAATTTCCGCCTTGACCCGCTCCAGGCGGCGGCGCTTTTAGTCAAGCTGCCGCATTTGAATGATTGGTCGGAAGCTAGGCGGCGCAATGCAGCGTATTACGACAAGAAGTTTGAAGGAACAGTTGTTCAGACGCCTTATATCAGTCCTGATTGCGTTACGATTTATAATCAGTATTGCGTTCGCGTGCCGAGGCGTGATGAGTTATTGGCGCACCTGAAGGAAAATAATATCGGCTGCGAGGTATATTATCCCGTTCCGATGCACTTGCAGGAGTGTTTCAGAAATTTGGGTTATAAAGAAGGCGATATGCCGCAAGCAGAGAAGGCAGCTAAAGAAGTTATGGCAATTCCGATATATCCGGAACTGACAGACGAGATGAAAGATTGTGTTGTAGATACAATTCTTACGTTTTTAGGGTAGTACATCATAACAGTTGGTTTTGTTTATTGTCATTCCCGCATACAGGCGGGAATCCAGGCTTTTTATTGCTTCTGGATACCTGCTTTCGCAGGTATGACAAATCATTTAGAAGGTTTAATCCCCTAAAATCAAATGTTATGAGGTAGTAAAAGCTGTTGGACAATTTTGCCGATATAAACGTAAGAAAAGAAGAAGTAATAAGTTAGAAGTAAGAAGTTAGAAGTCAACAATGAAGAATGATTTGTGTGAGCGAACATTTAATTTTTCTGTTCGGGTATACAATCTATGCAAGGAACTGAATAAAAATGGCATTAACGAGGCAATAATTACAAGGCAGTTACTTAGAAGTGGAACTTCCATAGGAGCTAATGTAGAAGAAGCTCAGGCTGGACAAAGCAGAGCAGATTTTCTTTCAAAGTACAATATAGCTTTAAAAGAGGCCAGAGAAACGCATTACTGGCTAAAACTTCTCAACGCAGTTAGCATTTTTGCTGAAGATAAACTTGAGAGTTTGCTAAATGAAAGCAATGAATTGGTTGCGATTCTAACAACCGTAGTTAAAAATACGAGAAATAACACTAAAGTAAGGAAATAACTTCTAACTTCTGATTTCTTACTTCTAACTTCCTTTCGGCACAGCCGACGGGGACGGAGTCTGTTTATTTAATTGATTATTGATTATTGATTATTGATTATTGATATTGATTATTATCAACTTGACTGACTTTTGTATAAATGTTGCTATAATAAAAACATACAGGCTCTGTCATTCTGAACGCAGTGAAGAATCTCACAGTTAAAATACGGTTTAACTCTGTCGTAAAGCCAGATGCTTCGCTTTGCTCAGCATGACAACTAAT
>QNBZ01000244.1 GCA_003644295.1 Planctomycetota bacterium | reverse complement strand
CTTATAATACCTATCCCCGACCGAATAACGTTTTTCACGAGTATTCTCGGGAACAAGCGCGTTCACCCGGGGGATAATAATCTGCTCAACATCGCTATAGGGGCATACAACTCGTACAAGACCAAACAGGTAATCAAATCTCTCTCGATCCTGAACATCGGTTCGGCCAGAACGGACGAGATAAATGATGTCGAGGCGTTCGCCGATTTGAACGAGGATGGTCTTTTCGAACCGAATATGGATTCGCTTCTACAGGTTGCAACTTCCACAGACGCAGGCTATCGGTTCGATGATCTGAACATCGAACTGAATCCCTACAAGAACACGTTGATCTTCATCGCGTACTCTCTCGATCCGATGATAGTGAGGGATTCGGTCAAGGTCGATTTTCAGGTCTCGGACAAGTCGTCTGTTGTCTTTGAAGGCACCACTCCCAACGTTCAGGGGGATTTCCCCTTGAACTCCGCAGGTGTCGATATTACAGACGGTATGGTGGCCGCTCAACTCACAGCATTTCCAACACCGAAGAAAAGGGTTTCGCCTGAGGATTTGAATGTGCTTTGTTTCGCTTTGAGAGTGCCTTGTGACGGTTCGATCGAAGACATTTTGAACGGTATAAGAGTAGTCAACGAGGGAAGCGCTCGGCAGACAGAGGATATAGAATACTTGAGGCTCTGGGAAGAAACGGAAACACCAGAGAGCGGCTTTGATCCGGGTGAAGACCGGTTCCTCGATTTTCTCGCCTGGAACGGTACATCATGGGCCAGTGTTTCTCAGCTCAGCGATACGATTCCCTGCAGCGGTCTGACGCTTTACATGACGGCTGATGTTTCTTCGACCGCAGGTGATGGGAGAACGATAAGGCTTTCCGTGCCTAAAAACGGCATCGAGGTGTCATCTGGTAACGACGGCCCGGTAGACAGATCGTTCGATTCTCCTACCTTCGTTGTGATTACCACCGATCCGCTCTTCTCATCGATCGAAGCACCCCGCGAGATCACTGCAGGGCAGACGTTCAATGTGAAGATGTCTGTGTCCAATGCGGCAGATACAGCTTTGAAGGCTATTGCGCCGGACAGCTTTTCTTACAGCGGATCGGGCGGAGTGGAGCCTGTAAGCGGTCCCGTTCCGCCGATCATTGACAACCTCAACGGACAAGCGGACAGCGCCTTTACCTGGGAGTTCAGAGCCGTATCGAACGGAGTGCTCTTGTTCTGCGGGAAGGCGGTAGAGACCGACGGCACCGAATCGAGTTTGATGAGTTGCTCGGATACTGTTTTGATCGATGATGTTCCTGACAATTTCACTCTCGAACTCAGAGACCTAGCCCCTGTCAGCCTCAACAGAGGTAGGGAGCACGCACTTCTTTTGGAAATGAATATGGACTACCTTCCAACGTCGAGCAGCGCTGCAAAGGTGGAGCTCGATGCAGTGAAGGTTTCGTTCAAAGACCAATCCGGATTACCATTACCGATCAACGAGGTTGCTTCGGTTGTGCGTCTCGAGGACGATGAAAAGGTGATCGGCTACGTTCTGTCCACCGGTATCACCAATTCTTCGCTTTTGATCCCGTTGACGAAGCCCCTTCTTTTCTCTCCCAATGATTCCGCGCAGGTTAGATTGTCCGTTGATATTGCTGATACGGCTGCGGCGGACGGCTTCGTCGTTTCAATCGAATCGGCAGCATACATCGAGCTCAGGGACCACAACAATTGGAATTCGGTGACCCCCACGGGTCCATCTTTCCCATGGAGCACTAATCCGGTGACAATAAAAGATCCGGCTCAGGAGCTCACGGTAAGCTTCGGCGATTCTCTGCCTCGATTCGTCAACAAGGGTCAGAAGAAGGTTAAGGCGTTGAGTCTGAAACTTATCAACGAGGGTGGCTCATCCTCTTCTGATATAAGTGTATCGCAGTTGCGATTCCATTTATTCTCCTCGACAGGTGATACTCTGGACGCCGGTGAAGTGCTCAGGAGATTCTCCATCACCGGCGAACTGGGAACGGAGTATTATTCCACCGAAATATTCAACGGTTCAGACATAACTTGTTCTTTTGTGCCATCTCTGGTAATTTCTCCTCAATCTCCTTTATTACTGCATGCCTTGGTGGATTGTACGTCCGATCCGAACGTCGAAGGCTTCTCCATAAGGCTGCTAAATACGGATGACATTACGCCGCGGGATGTGAATTCGGGACAAATAGTCCCAGTGTTCGCCGATACGTCGTTGGGACAGGATTTTCCATTGGCCACGAAGATTGCGGATTTTCTCGATCCGGTGAGCGAAGTCGACGTGGAAGGCATTGAATCTCTGCCCTCGCAGGTGGTTCCCGGAGCGAGCGGTATCGAAGCGCTTTCAATCGTCTTGACGGATCCCGGTTCCAATTCCGAATCGAATGCACGCTGCAACGGTTTAGGTATACGCGTTCTCAATGAGAGAGGGGAAGGCGTCGAACCTTTAGGTTTGATAGATGCAGTGAGGATCGTAAACGGATCGAGGGAGCTCGGATCCATATTCCTCACCGTGCAAAGCGGCCCCGATCTGTATATACCATTCGGTACCCCCTTTATAATTTCGCCGTCGACTACTGATACGTTGAAGCTGTACGTGGATTTAAGCGCATCCGCTTCACCCCGGTATTTTCAGCTCCATGTCAATTCGAGCGGTCTCTGTATCTACGACGATACGGACGCAAAAAGGATCGAAAGCGTGGTTGGCGAGTTCCCCCTTGCGAGCGGGATTGCGCGGATCGTTGAACCCGCAAGCAGCGTATTCTTCAATGCTGTCTCGAAGCTCTCCGGCAATATCACTGCATCGAGTGAGGTGCCGGTATTCGATATTTCTTTGAGAGTCGATTCGAGTGAGGGCCAATCCGATGCCGTTCTCGAGAGACTTGACTTCGAGGTGCTCGATGCCACAGGCAAGGAGATAAACCCATCCGGTGTTGTTTCGAACGTCAAGGTACTGCAAGGTTCCAGGGAGCTCGGTGTCGATTGGACCGCCGCCGCGGGTAGGATCTCGTTGAACCTTGTCGATTCGGTGATCGTGACGGGCGCGGACAACCTGAATCTTACGCTGAAGATAGAGGTTGCCGAAGATCCGCCGGTGGATCTTTTCCAGATCAGTATCGGTACTCCTTCTGATGTCTCCTGTTTTGATGTGCTGACTCACTCGGCGGTTTCTGTCTTTGCGTCAGCCGGCGGGAGTTTTCCTTATTATTCAGGCAAGGCGACGATCCTCAAGAGAGATTTGAGGAGTTCTTTTACGAATTATCCCAATCCTTTCAATCCCGGCAAGGGAAAGACGAACATTACATTCTATCTGCCAGGGGACAGCAGGGTGACACTCAGG
>QNBZ01000243.1 GCA_003644295.1 Planctomycetota bacterium | reverse complement strand
ATCGACAGAGCCGGCGTTGTCGGCTCAGACGGGCCGACACATCACGGAATGATGGATATTGGCTTTTTGAGAATGATGCCCAATATGGTGCTGACGGCACCTGCCGACGAGGTCGAGATGAAGCTGGCACTGGAATTTGCGCTGGGTGAAAACAAGCCGGTTTGCTTGAGATATCCGAGAGACCTTGTTCCTTCAGACGAGTTCGACAGAAGCGCCTGTGCCGAGCCGTTCGAGCTGGGCAAAAGCGTGGTTGTCAAAAAGCCAGTCGGCTCGACTATTGCAATTGTTGCCTATGGCAGCGTGCTTACCGAAGCGCTTATGGCAGCCGATATGCTTGAGCAAGAGGTAATAGCGGTCGATGTGATAAACGCACGATTTGCGGCCCCTGTCGATGAAAAAATTATTGAACTGCTGGACGATGGCAAAGGTATAATAACGGTAGAAGACCACGCCGGGGCTTGTGGGTTCGGCTCGGCTGTGCTTGAACTGGCGGCGGCAAAAATAGCGGATAGCGAACAGCGGACAGCGAACAGTAAAAGAAAACTGAACGCTATACGGGTACTTGGCGCACCGAGGGCGTTTATCAGGCACGATTCCCGTGATGCTCAACTTATGCAGGCGGGCGTAAATGCCGATAAAATAATACAAGCGGCAAAAGAGATGCTGCGGAAATAACAAAGGGCAAAAAGGGCGATTTTACTATGGCCAAAAGCGGTTTGCCAAGACTTGTGATTTTCGGCGACCCGAAAAAGGGACAGGTTGCCGAAGTGATTGATGAATTCACTGATTTTGCCGAGGGCAAAGCTGAGATTGTCGCTACTTTCGATGTAAGCAGCACTACGATTGATATTCCGCAAGAGTGTGATTTTGCAGTTGTTTTCGGCGGAGACGGAAGTATCATCTCGGCTGCGAGGAATTTGAGTCGCAGCAGTGTGCCGGTTGTAGGGGTCAACCTTGGAAAGCTCGGCTTCCTGGCCGAGTTCAGCGTGGCGGAGCTTAAAGAATATCTCGGCGACATCATATCGCACAATGCGCACATAGAAAAGCGAATGATGCTTGGCTGCAGGATTTTCAGCGGCAGCACAGAAAAATTTTACTCGACAGCGGTTAATGATGTTTTCATCACGGCTGGCGCTCCATTTAGAACGATTGAGTTGAAGGTTTCCGTTGACGGCCAGTCATTAGCCGGCTGCATAAGCGACGGGCTGATAATTTCTACGCCTACCGGCTCGACCGCTTACAATTTGTCGGCGGGCGGGCCGATACTGTCCGGAAAAATGGAGGCAATGGTTATAACGCCGATTTGTCCGCATTCGTTGAGTTTTCGGCCAATTGTTATCAATGCCGATAGCAAGGTGGAGGTCATCGGTATCCAAGTGAACGATGGCACGACCGTTGCGATAGACGGACAGTTTTCGTACAAGCTGTTGAGAGGCAATGTCGTCAGAGTCGAGCGTGAAAAAAGTAATTTTCTGATTGTTAATAATCCGCTGAGGTCGCAATGGGACACGCTGGCGACAAAACTGAACTGGGCGGAAAAACCAAAATATAAAAATACGTAAAATGGAAAGCGAAAAATGCGAAATCATAGCGTAAAATTTAAAAGTTTTAAGTTTTCAGTTATAATTTTTAGCTTTTACCTTTCAGTTTTCAGCTTTTCCGGGGTCTGCTGGTCTCTGGATAAGTCAGGGATTCGCAATCCTGCGATACGGAATCCTGTCGGTTCGCCGACTGTTCCGCAGAGCAGTGTCAGCAGGGGTTTAATCCGCAGCCCCAACCCGATGGGCATTAATGGCAACCTTATTGTTACCGGCAATGTTGGCGGCGGTAAACACTTTCGCGGAGTTGTGCCTTATAATGCGCTTTCGGATTTCGGAGGTAATCTTGGCTCGTCATCGCTTGATTCCTTTCTGAGACGCTCCGGCAGTTCCAGCGGCTCTGGTTACTATACGGGGAAATTAACGCCTTATTTTCTGCCGAGGAAAACGGTAACTACTACACGGCTTGGCCAACCTAACATCATCAGGCCGACTGATACGAAGATTAGCGGTGCTGTTGATACATTCGCTATGCCGGGACTGCCGGGCAAGCAGACCTCGGCCTACCGGCAATCAGCAATATCGAATATCAGGTTCAGGCCGATGTCGGTACGTCCGGAGGAACTGCAGAGCGTGTTTTTAGGCGATGTCGAAAAGAATTTGCAGCGCATAAAATTAGCGGATGAGCAGCATCAGCATCAGGAACAGATAGACCGTCTCAGCCAGGACTTGAAGCGGGTAAGTGACAAGGCCGCTGAATTGAAACAGGATTTGCTTATCCGTGACAGCGCAGAGCTGTCCACTAAACTTGAGCCGGGTGCGGATGTCAGAAAGCCATTTGAAATGCCGGCGATTGAAACACCGACGCCGGAAGAGCAGAAAAGCAAGAATGAAAAACTTGACGTTTATGAGCAAATGAAGAAGCAGTCCGAGGATTTGCAAAAAATTGTCAAACAATTGGCCGCCGCAAAGGAGGTTAACGAACCTGCTGACGGCGAAAAGAAAGAAGGTGATGAAGACTCTCGAGAAGAACCTGCGGAGATTAGTATGTCCGTTTCGCGTGCCAAAGCCATTTTGGGTGAGCATAAGAGCTTTGCTTCTTTCTCGAAAGATAAATTCAATCAATATATGATGCTTGCGGAGAATTATCTGAAACATGGCAGGTACTATCGGGCTGCGGATGCTTATACTCTGGCGTCGGTTTATAAGCCGGGCGACCCTCTTGCTTATGCCGGCAAGAGTCATTCGTTATTCGCCGCAGGTGAGTATATGAGCAGCGCCCTTTTCCTTTCCAGGGCTTTGGATATTTTCCCTGAATACGCACAGTTCAAAATCGACCTTGTCGCTATGGTTGGCGACAAAGACACACTCGAAAGCAGAATAGCCGACGTCGAGGAATGGCTTGAAAGGAATGATGTAGCCGAGTTAGAGTTTTTGCTTGGCTATATTTATTACCAAATGGGTAGGCCTGACAAGGCCAAAAAAGCGATTGAGGCGGCTTACGGAAAGATGCCGGATTCGCCGGCGGTAATCGCACTTAAAAAAGTCATAGATAATTGACAATTTTCGATAAAAGTTTCTAATAGTAACAGGTAATTTGTTATTGGTGGTTAGTAAATGGGTTTAAAAGATTTATGGTCGAGAGCGAACGGCTGGCTGCGAACTCGTAAATTATTCGCTGCCAAAGATTATCAGCCCGATGTGGACGATGAAGGGCTGATTAGTCCGGATACTGACTCGGCAGAGCCGGACGTGGAAAAGCAGCCCGAGAAGAATAATAAGGTTGTTGTCAAGACGGTTCAACCGGACAGTAAGCAGTCGCT
>QNBZ01000242.1 GCA_003644295.1 Planctomycetota bacterium | reverse complement strand
GTTTTTGAACTTGAACTCACAGGTATTCTTTGTACTCGGCCCTATTTCGCCGAAATTGTAAGTTGTCTTTTCAAACACAATTTTTGGTCTCTGCCCTTTGACGGCAGGGGCTGGTTGGGTTTTCGCCGGCCCTTGTGCTTTCAGCATCGCTTTAGATGCCGGTGCCGACTTGGACTGTTCTTCGCAGCATACCTGCGAGAACAAGACGCAGCCAGCGGCGAGAACTGTTAAAATTAGCTTGTTCCGCTTCATATTCTTATCTCCTGTATCAAATTGTAAGGTAATTCCATGCAATCAAAAGCGAACATTTTAATCAAAAAAGCGTCCGGAAGCAAGTAATTTTTGGCATAGTTCGAAATAAGTGCCTATCCTAATAACTGCTTGCTATATCCCGTCATTCTGAACGTAGCGTAGCAAAGTGAAGAATCTCCACTTCGTCTGCCAGATTCTTCGGCTTCGCCTCAGAATGACGAAGGCCGAGTTGTTTTCCTAACTTTAGCTCACTTTAGGCACTTTTTTGGGCTGCCCGGATATAGCTTTACAGCCAACATTTTAACTATTACTATAATGGAATAAGAATTGTTCTGATGGAGCAAACTATGGATAGAAAAAATCCCGAAGTATCGGTGGTAGTGCCGTTGTTGAACGAGCGGGATAATATCGGCCCGCTCTACGAGCAAATCACACAGGTCTTAACGGACAAATACGACTACGAAATTATATTTGTTGACGATGGCAGCAGCGATGATAGTTTCGCCGTGTTAGCCCGCCTACAAAAACAGGATGTTGCACTGCGGGTCATTCGTTTTCGCAGGAACTTTGGCCAGACCGCTGCGCTCGGTGCCGGCTTCGCACACGCAAGGGGTAAAATCATCATCGCTATTGACGCCGATTTACAGAACGACCCAGCAGACATACCTGAATTGATTGCAAAACTGAACGAAGGGTTCGACGTAGTAAGCGGTTGGCGGAAGAAGAGACACGACAATGCAATCACCAGACGGCTGCCTTCGGTCATCGCTAATTGGCTAATTGCTAAAATTACTGGCGTCAAACTTCACGATTTCGGCTGCACTCTTAAGGCGTACCGAAGCGAAGTTTTGGCCGAGACAAAATTGTACGGTGAAATGCACCGTTTCATTCCCGCTCTGGCAAGTTGGAACGGAGCCAGAATTGCCGAGTGCGTTGTCAATCACAGGCCGAGAACCGCCGGCACCGCCAAGTACGGGTTAGGACGCACATTGAAAGTGATACTGGACCTTATTACCGTCAAGTTTCTCGGCTCATTTTCGACCAAGCCGATTTATATCTTCGGCGGTCTGGGACTGTTAAGCGCATTTGGAGCAGCGACAGCGGGGCTTGCTGTCCTTTACCAGAAATTTATATCCGACTCACATCTGGCTATGAACCGAAATCCGCTTTTGGTACTGACTGCTCTGCTTATAACCGCTACGATTCAATTCATTCTGATGGGTTTGCTCGCCGAGCTTCTCGTCCGAACGTATCACGAGTCACAAAACCGCCCAACTTACGTCATCAAAGAAATACTCGAATCTCCCGCCGATGATGGAGATGAAGAATGAGCAACAAGCAACAAGCAACGAACAGCGGACGACGAATTTTTGCTCTGATAGCAATTCTGGTGGCGATACCTTTCACGCTCGGCAAATACTTTGAGTTTAACTCACCCGGCGCTTTTGACAGCGGAGCGTATGTCTATTCAGCCAAACATATACTTGACGGCGCTGAAATCGGCGTAGAGGAAATACCCAGCGCTCAATTAGGCACACTGCTTGTCAACATACTCGGCGTATGGCTCTGCGGATTCAATGAAACCGGGCCGAAACTTGTTCAGGCGGTTTTTCAGGCGGCAGCGCTACTGCTGATGTTTATTGCGCTCTACAAGCTCTTTGGTAAATTGCCTGCGGCTGTTGGGGTGTTCATTGCTTCAGTTTATCTTTCAGCTCCGCTTATCGCCAAGTTCGGCAACGTTAAAGAGCAATATATGATTGCCTGTATGGTGGCTGGAATAAGCTGTTTTGTATTGCGGCAGTTAGGAGGCCGATGGTGGCTTGCTTTCCTGACAGGGGCTTTTGTTAGTTGGGCGCCATTGTTCAAACCAACCGGCGTCTCTGCAATAGGAGCAATCGGTCTGTTTGTGGTTGTTCAGCCGTTCCTCAAACACAGGACACCGAAGCAGACAGCGGTTGACATCCTGCTGTTGCTGGCCGGCGCAGCAGCGGCGATTGGGCCGTTGTATATATGGCTCATCGGCTGGAATGTGAAATTGGCTTTGCCTTATGAATTTGTTTGGAAAACCATTGCGAAGATGCTACCCGCCGGCGCAGCAGCCGGTCAGGCGCAGTCAGCTTCTGGTTATATCGCCGGAAGCCGGGAACTCGTACCGTTTTCGCAGCAATGGCCAAGAGTATTACGATACTACGGCTTGCTCATATTGCCCATTACTTTAGCCGCCGGCGCAATCACCGCAAGAATCGTGAAGATAATGTGGCGGTCGATAGGCAAAAATCACCAATCGAAAATCGAAAATCGAAAATCGAAAACCGAAAATCGCTACGACAGGTTTGTCCTGCTTTTTGCCGTCTGGTGGCTACTCGATATGGCGTTCGTCTGGATTAGCCCGCGTTCCTATGAGCAGTATTATTTGCCGTTAAACGCTTCAGCGGCGATGCTCGGCGGATACTTAATCGCTCTTTATACCGATAAGCTCACAAGTACAATATACAAAACACGATGGCGGGTTGTCGGCTTTATCGGCTTTGTCTGTATGCTCGTAATGTCGTGGCACATATTCTTTGGCATAGAAAAAAGCCCACATTCCGGCAGGGACTATGGCCGAAAACGCAGGGGATATATTCAAAAGCTAAATGAGGTTTCAATGCGGAGAAAACACAACCTCAAAGCTCCCTGGGAAGTCGTAGGTGAATACATCCGTAGGCGTTCCGAACCGAGCGACAGGATTTACGTTTGGGGCTGGTACCCGGGGATATACGTCGCTGCTCAACGGTTTTCGTCTGCATCGAAGGCCTTTTCTATGCCGCGTCAGCCGCCACGTAAGATAAAACAGGTAGTTAAAACTCTTCTGGAAGAATTCAGCAGACAGATGCCGTTGTATATTGTTGACGCTCGCAAGCGACACATACCGGTTGAAAGGCCGCCATACGAACTTTGGCCGATAGTGCCGAAGGGTTTTATGGGGGCAAAAAAGGCAAGATTTCTATCGCTTGATAAAAATGAAATTGCGACCTACGATAGCCACTGGTTTGATTTTCTAAAGAAGCAGTTCGATGAGGATGAAGCGTTAAGATACAAGGAGTTGAAACCCTTTAGAGATTTCGTTATGCAAAATTATAAAAT
>QNBZ01000241.1 GCA_003644295.1 Planctomycetota bacterium | reverse complement strand
GTTAAACCGTATTTTAACTGTGAGATTCTTCACTACGTTCAGAATGACAGAGCCTGTATGTTTTTATTATAGCAACATTTATACAAAAGTCAGTCAAGTTGACTAAATACTAACACACTTTTTTTCAACATCTGTGTAAATTCCGTCTAATTTTTTCTGAACGTCAACCGTCTCTTTTATTACAGTTGTAATCCTGCAATAATGCTTAATGTTCTCTAATGAAAGTCGGTGGCCCTTTCTGTCTTTGAGCCACTTGGCCATAACCTGGTAACCGCCTATCTGGTATTCCCATATATCCTTGCTGACAGGCCCAAAATGCTGACCGGAGTTTATATATACCACATTTTCTTTCTCATCATACACAACTTTTTCAACGAGGTTATTGCCCTTGCCCTCAAATTTGGCGATGGGCTTATCCAGCTTCTTTGACTTCATCAGATGCAAGCCAACCAGCTTTTTGCCGAAATTGCCCATTGAACGAAATAAATCATAGTTATCGCAGAACGGAATACGTGGAAAATCACTTTTCAGAAACTCTGCATACTTTTGCCGATAGGCATCCGAATACAGAACTGCATACATATAATAAAATACCTGTTCCGGCTTTGGTTTTTTGCCGTAGGTCTTTTTTAGCGCCTCGAACACACTCGGCTCGATATTCACTTCACGTTTATATTTGCTGCCGCCATTATACAGGTCTTTGTCAGGATAAAGATAAAGCGGAAAGTTCACATTTCCACCCCGATAAAAAAGATTAAGGTCAGTGATACAATCGGCACAAAACACGATATTCCATGGTTTTTCGAGACCTACTACCTGACCAGCCCTTCCGACACAAAGCCCCAAATTTTCCTGCATCATCTGCCGCATAACTTCTTTCCGTGTTCGCTCTATCACTACATCATTATAGAATATCCATTGCCGGTCGAACGGCCTGTAAAGAATAGGTATTATTTGCTTTTGCCGGTTCTCGATTTCCCTTATTTTTTCTCGAACTTTTTTTGTCTTCCAATTGGTTTTATCCGTCAATCCAAAGGCCTGTTTTATCATATTGTCGGAAATACTTTCGTCACAGAACATTCTTATGCGTTTCTTCAGTTCCGCCTTGTCAGCATCAATAACAAATCTGTCACGGCTTGTAACGACTCCTACACTGTTCACGGGGAATATATCCGTGATTTTTGCATATTTTTGGTACTGGGCCAGCAGTTTTTCATCTCTTGGTACGAAGAAATAAAATTCCGATTTCGGCGTTAGCTTTTTCCATTTATGGCTTTTGATGTGATTATTTTTAAGCCATTCATATTTAACTCTGCGCAGTCCCCAGTCGTCTCGGTGCATAACTTTTTTCCTGAGGCCTTTTTTCTTCACAGCCAAAATAATTGCAACGCCCTGCTGGATATCGAAGACGTTTTCATCTTTTGAGCCGTCGGGACACTTTTCCTTTTTCTTGCTGTTGCCGTGTAAATCAAGTATGTAAATCTGGTTGAAACTTTTCATCAAAGATTGTCGCATTCCTCTGAAAGTGGGATTATCTAAATAGCTGTGGTTGGTAATGAAACCCAGAATTCCTTCGCCTGCCTGGTCTATTTTCCATTGAGCGAAACGAATGAACTTTACATAATCATCCTGCAGCCACTTTGGATTTCTCTCATTGAGGGGGTGTCCATCTACTTGATAATAATCCTTTATGAGCTTGCCTATGAATGTCATTATTTTTTTGCCATTCTCGGTTTTCCAACTCCTGTTAGCCGAGTGGCCCGAGTACGGGGGGTTACCGAGAATAACCAGAATCGGCTGCTCCTTTTTCACTTTCCCGGCTGCGTGGGATTCAGCCGACAGAGAACTCATACCCGGCAGGGCACTTTGTGCAAGCTCTTCAAGTTCAAGTGTATTAGTCAAATATAGGTTAAATCTGTCGCTCTCTTCCGGTCTGTATCCCAACTCTTCCAGGAGAAACCCAATTTTCAGGTGTCCGACGGCGTAAGGAGCCATCATAAGCTCAAAGGCATAGAAGTTCTTTAAGATATGGTTTTTGATGAGGTCTTTTTTGCCGCCGGCGCCGTAATTAACAGAAAATTCATTTACTGTCGTCCTGGCGGTCTCAGCCAAAAATGTCAGCGTCCCGGCCGCAGGGTCAAGCACCGTTACCGAATTCGTTGCAAAGCCATCCGTCTTATCGAAATACTCTTTCAGGATAACGTTCAACGAGCGTACAATATAGCCGACAACCTCTTCAGGCGTATAATACACGCCTCGCAATTCTCTTACTTTCGGGTCGTATTCGGCAAGGAATGTCTCGTAAAAGTGAACGACAGGGTCTTTGCCTTTACCCTCGACAAAATACCGATGCAGAAGTTTCTTAACGCCAGCGACGGCAAGGACATTCGCGATATCATCAATTACCCAGCTAAGCTGGCTGCTCGGTTCTTCCAGTGAAACAAACCTAAATACGTCGCGCAATATACCTATAGTATTTGGGATATTGTCGAACGCAATCCTCCTATTAAATTCCTCCTTACATCGTGTACTTGCTGCGAAAAGGCCATAGGTTATAGTTTGAGCGTACATATCAGCAAAATCTTCTTCTGTGAGCCCTGCGATAAGGTATTGCTGAAACGCCTCGTAAAAGCCCGCTAACTTACCATTCTCTCTACCAAGTTCGAGAAGCACCTGCTCGCGTAAATAATGCGTCTTGCAGGCAAGGGCTTCGGCGAGTGTTTTCGGGGTATAAGTCCGCGGCAGAGAGAAAGTAAAAAAGTTATTCAGTAAATTATAAAGTTTTTCTTTATTCTCTATCGGAGGCGTAAGCTTCAGCGATTTTGCAATAAAGGGTCGGCCTATTTGAACCCGGTCAATCAATTCGCCGTTGCGGTACAGCAAAAACTCAAAAAAGTTGGTGAGAATTATGTTGGGAAAAGATACACGGTATCGTTTTAGTTGTTCGGATTCAGCTATCCTGTCCAGGTTTTCTTCTTCGGGGCGTTTCGCTTCGATGTAGCCGACTATATGCTGTCTGCCATCCCATATTCGAAAATCAGGATTGCCGGCTTCGGTTTTTTTAGGCGAGATTGTTACTTCTGTTTTTGTTCTTTTTATTGAGAGCGCAAAATCCTCCATCAGTAAAGCCAAAGTTTTATAATAACTTTCTTCTCTGGCATCGCCTTTCCCGGCAACTTTAGATATTTCTTTCAAATATGCTTTCAACATTTTTTGCAATGTAGCGCATAGCCGTTTATGAAAATCGCTAAATTGGCTGGGTCAATCCGAGCGTCGGCAGCGATTTTTTGCACCTGTTCGTCAGTCAAGCTCTCAGCCGTTTCCCTTTCGCTCGGCGTCATTATCGCCACGGCTTTTTTCAACTGCTCCAGCTCCTCGCCG
>QNBZ01000240.1 GCA_003644295.1 Planctomycetota bacterium | reverse complement strand
GTCCATTTTACTCCCTTTCAAAAAGGTTATGATTATTTACGGTCTGCAAGGAACAGATACAAAAATATAAAACTCATTATTGTCGATTTCAACAAATTTTGCAATATTTTTGTTCACTGTTTGCCGGTGGAAATATCGGAGGAAGTAACAGATTGTTCGCCGGTATCCTGCGATTGCAGCTCGGAAATTATCCGGTAGTCAGCATCCAACCAAGCGCCTAAATCTATTAGCTTACACCGCCGTGAACAGAAGGGGAAAAATCTGGCATCTTCAGGATGTTCACGTGATGGTGCTTTAACGGTTTTATGGCAGATTGGACAGATATGTTTCATACCCACGAACGTCGAACTATGAAATCAGCAATCACTAATCACCTTTTACTGTTCCGGTTCTGTTACGATACCCTGCTCCAGCATGCGCGCATATTCAACGCAGTACCGGGCCCAGGGTTGAGCCTCGAGTCGAGCTTTCGTTATCGGTTTGCCGGTACCTTCACAGATACCGTAGGTCTTCTTCTCGATACGTTGCAGCGCATCGTCGATTTCCCTGAGCAGCTTTCTTTCGCTATCCAACAACCCCAAAGCAAATTCCTGCTCGTAGTTATCAGTACCAATATCAGCCATATGAATCGGCATACTTGAGAGGTCCCCGGTTGCATCCAGCCGGGATTTCTTGAGCGCTTCATTGTGCATTTCGCTTACATTGCCAAGGATTTCACGACGTTTTTCCAGCAATGCTTGTTTGAAATGGTCAATATCAACAGCGGTTAAATAGCTTTTCTTTGTCCGAGTCGAGCTTATTTTTTTTCTGACTGCCTTTTTTTGTTTCCGTTCCACTACCTTGTTTCACCTTTCTTGCTGCTGCTAAATCTCTCTCTGCACATCTGTCAAAACCATTATTATAACATATTGGAATGCATTATGTACAATACTTGTTTGTCCAAAACCGCTTTCCTGCCCGCAAAGCTCCAAAAGTATAATCAGCCCCATCGGACTATTCAAGCTAATTCAGCCGACGACTGTAAGCAATTGAAAAACAAGCGGTTACAATGGCTGGTTTTAAGTTATTACTGCGGACCGGCGCTGAGATTTGTGTCGATTATGTTTTTATCCTTTGCAAATTTGCCCAGCGGAAGGAAAAAATTTCGCCGTCCTACTCTGCCAGCAAATGTTCTGACTCCGAACACTTTTTCGATTTGCCGCCGGCAGAGGACATCCTCGACACAGCCGTATCGATGAGCGCCATCAGCTCCAAGAAGCAGAGTAACCTCTGCATACTGGGCCGCCAGGTTGATGTCGTGCGTTATGGTTACGATTGTTTTACCTTCTTCAAGCTGCATTCTTTTAAGCAAATCATATATGCCAACCTGATACTTCAAATCCAGCATGCTCGTCGGCTCATCTAAAAGCAAAACAGGGCTGTTTTGTGCGAGCGCCCTTGCAATAAAGACCCGCTGTCGTTCACCACCGCTTAACTGGGAAAGCGTTCGAGAAGCAAACTGAGCCGTGTCGGTCATTTCGAGGGCATCGGTTATAAATTTCCTGTCGGTTTTACTTTCAAATCCGAACGCAGTGATGTATGGAGTTCTTGCCATTGAAACGGTTTCTTCGACCGTGAAGCCGAATACCGGCACAAATTCTTGGCGAACAACAGCGACTTTTTGTGCAAGTTTTTTCACCGAGTATGATTTTATATCTGCTGCGTCGATTTTTATAGAACCTGTTTTGGATACCAGCAAGCCGCAAAGCAGATTCAGCAGCGTTGTTTTTCCTGCGCCGTTTGGCCCAGCTATTGCTAAAAAGCTGCCCTGTGCCAGCTCGAAGCTGATGTCTTTCAAAATTGTGCGTTTTGACGTATAACCAAAACTGATATTTTCGACCTCTATAATTCCGCTCATTTTAACCAACTGACTTTCCCTGTATATCTTGCCAGCAGAACCAGGAAGAACGGCCCGCCGGCTATAGCTGTAATTACACCAACCGGCAGTTGTGCCGGTGCAACTATTGTCCGTGAGATTGTATCAGCTATGACCAGAAATGCGCCTCCGATTATAGCGCTGGCCGGCAGCAACTGACGGTGGTCTGGGCCGATTATGAGACGAACTCCGTGAGGGATAATAAGGCCTACAAACCCGATAAGCCCGCTCAAACTAACGGCGACAGCGGTTATAAAAGCTGCAATGCCAAAAGCCAGCACTTTAGTTTTTGCTGTATCAACGCCGAGTCCCTTCGCCTGCTCTTCGCCAAAGGTCATAACATTCAACCTGTGGCAGATAGTAAATAATGCGATTATTCCCGCCAGGATACAGCCGCCGCCGACCTTCAATACCACAGGGTCTTTTTCTGTTATATTGCCCATCAGCCAAAGTACTGTCGAACGCAACTGCTCACTTTTTGCTATTGACGTTAAAAACATTATCACTGCTGAAAAGAATGCGTTGACTACTACGCCAGCCAGCAGCAGACTTGTCGGCTGTGATTTTCCTGCAAAATGCCCGATGCACCAGACCAGCCAGACGGTTATAATCGCTCCGGCAAAAGCGAAAACCGCTATCGGCGAGCCGCCCCAAAAGCTCCAGGTTAATCCTGAAAGAACAGCAATGATTGCTCCGAGTCCTGCGCCGCTGGATATTCCGAGGATATACGGGTCGGCAAGCGGATTTCGTAAGAGCGCCTGTAGTACGACTCCGCAGGACGCCAAAGCCGCTCCTACCAGCACAGCTAAAACCACTCGCGGCAATCTGACGCCAATCAGGATTTCGTAATCAATGTTTTCGCCGGGCATCTTGCCTGGGCCGGCAAAAACTTTTTCCAGAGAAATCTTTTGCGTTCCGGTCAAAACGCACAGGCACATTACCACCGCCAGGATAGCCAGGCAGACAGAAACTTTGATTGCCAGTCGCTTCGGTGTTAGAATTTCAGACATTACATTTCGTATTGCGTTATTCGCTATTCGCTATTCGCTATTCGTTATTCGTTATTCGCTATTCGCTATTCGTTATTCGTTATTCGCTATTCGTTATTCGCTATTCGTTATTCGCTATTCGCTATTTCTATCCGGATACAGACAATTGGCGATTAGCTTTACACCCTGGCCTAACCTTGGCCCCAATCTGAGAATGGTATCCGGCTTAACAACGTAAATCCTGTTATTTTTAACCGCCGGCAGGTTTGGGTATTTGCTCCAGAAAGTATGCGCAGTTTGCTGCTGCCGTTCGATATTGTTTCCCATCGCAGACTGGATTATAACCTCTGCACCGCAGACAATAAGCTCTTCAGTGCTTATTTGAGTATATTGGTCAATAGTATGGCTGATAGCATTTTCTACGCCGGCCAACTCAATCAGTTCATTTACAAAGTTATTTCTGCCGGCCACTCGTAATGG
>QNBZ01000239.1 GCA_003644295.1 Planctomycetota bacterium | reverse complement strand
TTCAAGGAAGAGCATAACAATCAGCCCTGCCAGACCTATCAGCACCGTTGGCGTCAGCCGACCGGCTGAAACCAATGTCGCTTCGTTATTCACGATTACACCAAGATTAACCAACCCGATAAATGTGATAAACAGCCCTATGCCGACCGATATGGCTGAAACCAGTGAGGTTGGTATCGCTTCGACGAGTTTTTTTCGCAATCCCAGCAATGTTAAGACCAGAAAAAATAATCCCGAAAGGAAAACCACTCCCAGTGCTGTCTCCCAGCTGATTTTGTCACCTAACACCAAACTATATGCGAAAAAAGCGTTAAGTCCCATCCCAGGCGCCATAGCAATAGGGGCTTTGGCAAATACTCCCACGATTATAGTTGCGATAGCGGTAACTATGCAGGTAACGGCTATCAGTGCATTTTTGTCCATCCCCGTCGTGCTCAGAATGGCTGGGTTGACAAAAATAATATACGCCATCGTGAGAAATGTTGTTGCCCCCGCCACAAATTCGATTTTGAAATTCGTTTGCTTTTCTTTAAGCTGAAAAAACTTATCGACCATTTTTAATCCCTTAGCCAATCACCAAGTGCGAGCGAGAGGAGTCGAACCTCCACGTCCCGAGGGACACAAGGACCTAAACCTTGCGCGTCTGCCAGTTCCGCCACGCTCGCAAGTTCGTATATCGTATTTCATATATCGTATTGCGTATTGCGTATTGCACCGTCATTCCTGCGGAAGCAGGAATCTATTCCTTTATTCTGTATTCTCTTCCCTCGTTATCTTTTCAATTCGTTTCTCGGCTTTTTGTAGTATCGCCCTGCAATGTTTTATCAAAGCCATCCCCCTTTCATACTGGGATAGACTGTCCTGCAAAGAGATTTCGCCCTGCTCTATTTTGCCGACGATGTCTGTCAATTCTTTTATCGCCGATTCAAAGCTTAATTTGCCAATGTCATTTTTCTGCTGGTTCTCTGCCATCTTTTACCCTTCTATCTTTACTTTTTTACTTTTTTGTTACTTTACTTTCAATCAAATTTTCGCCCACAAGTTCGGTAATCATCACATCGCCGATTTCGATGTCCCCCTGTTTTCTAACCAACAGCCCGGTCTTTTTATTGGTAGTGATGCTGTATCCCCGTTTCAGTACCGCTTTTGGATTTAAGCCGGCCAATTTGCCTGCCTGTGTTACCAGTTGCATCTGCGCTCTGGTGATTATAGTTTTTACCGCTGTATCTGCACGGTTTTTCAAATCATTCAATCTTATGATTTTATTTTTCAAAAGCCGATGCGGCTCGATTTTGAGAATCTGCTCGTAATAGAGTTGCAGTTTCTTCAGCATATTTGCCAGCAGTTCTTTCGCTGAGTTCGCCAGCATATTCTCCGTTTCATCTAATTGTTGTTCTCTGTTTTGCACCGGCAAAAGCGGATTTCTAAATACGGCACTTGCCAAAATGGTTTTCAGCTTTTCCTTCGTCAGTTCGAGCTTCGCTTTTGTCCGGGCTTGTAATCTGCTCTGTATAGCTGTTAATTGCCCCAGGACTTCCCGCATATCCGGAACGGCTGTAACGCCCGCCTTTGTCGGCGTTGATGCCCTGGCGTCGGCAACCAAATCTGCAATCGTCGTATCAATCTCGTGGCCGACCGCGCTGATAACAGGTATCGCTGAGTCGAAAATCGCCCGTGCCAAAACTTCTTCATTGAACGCCCACAGGTCTTCTAATGCCCCTCCCCCCCTGCCGACTATCAGAATATCAAGCTTAAGTTTATTATTACGTCTGTTTATATCTCGCAAGGCATCCGCAATTTTCTGGGCAGCTCCTTTGCCCTGAACCGGCACCGGATAGAAAAACATCCTGGCGCAGGGCCAGCGATTGTATATGCTCACAGCAATATCCTTCACCGCTGCTCCTGATTCGCTGGTTAAGATGCCAATCCTCATCGGGTACGCCGGCAGCGGCTTTTTGTATTTATCCTCAAACAGCCCTTCTGCTTTAAGCCGATTATACATCTGCTCAAAAGCCAGCTGCAGTGCGCCAACACCCTCCGGCTCCAGCTTATCGACATAGAGCTGATACTTGCCGCCAACGGTATAAACGTCAATATGTCCCGTTGCCAGAACAGCCACCCCGTTTTCCGGCTTGAACTTAACCCTGCGGAAACCTGACGCCCACATCACGCACGGCAGAACCGAGTGTTCATCTTTCAACGAAAAGTAGCAATGTCCGCTGGTATGATGCTTCCAGTCGCTTATTTCACCCCTGATTATCAGCCGGGATGGCAGAGTGTTCTCGAGCGCCACCTTGACCAGCGAATTGATTTGACTTACCGAATAGATTTCAGGTTTTTCCTTTGCCATACTGCTTTCCATCTGCGAAAACTACTGCATTTCCGGTCAATTTACGGATTTTCTTCGCAAGTTGTGCCATACAGTTGTCACCCCGCTGATAAAAATATAGCCAAATGCTCTCATATAGCTGATATTTCCTTTGGGCCGACAAGGAAAAAACTAAAACAATTAGTTACATAATAAAAATCCAGCCGGGTTAGTTTCTAAGGGGGCGGCCCGGCTGGAACGCTTTCAAGGTAAGATACGTACCACATCTATTCGAGGCGTTTTCTGTAAAGCCGGGTTTCCAAAGCCCTCTGGTAGCCGGTCCAGTTCGAGTCGCTCTGCTCTTTATCAATCGCAGCGGTTACCTGATTGAGTTTGGCGTCCAAATCATCAATATAATAAACCATAAAGGCCTCGGGTGTTGCCGGCAATTTCGGCGAGCCGAACTCGTATTGGCCGTGGTGCGAGAGGATAATATGGCCAAGAGCATCTATAAGCGACTGCTCAATTTTCACTCCCTTTGCCGTCAGTTCATCCGCCTTTTTATTTATCATAAGCAGCCCTTTAGTGATGTGTCCGATTAGCTGGCCTGAATCGGTATATGAAAATGCCATATCATAAGAAAGCTCTTCGGTTTTGCCGATGTCGTGCAGGAAAATCCCGGCTAAAACCAAATCCGCCTGCACCTGCGGATACAACGGCAGTATCGCAACAGCCACCCGCAGCATACTGTTTGTATGCTCCAGTAATCCGCCGAGATAACTGTGGTGCAGTTTCGCCGCAGCCGGCGCATTTCGGAATTTCTCCATCAACTCGTCATCAGCCAAAAACTCCGTTACCAATGCCTTTAGCTGCGGATTTTTGAGCCGGCCTACTATTTCCTTCACCTGCTCGAACATTTGCTTTGTGTCTTTGTCTGTTCGTGCCAGAAAATCCTCAAGCGTAACTTTACTCGCATCGACAACGCTGATGTTATTTATAATGATTTGCAGATTGTTTTGATAAAGCTCGCTTCTTCCTTCTATATGCACAAAGCCGGGCTTCGGCAGGGATTTATAAACCGTTTCGGTTGCCTGCC
>QNBZ01000238.1 GCA_003644295.1 Planctomycetota bacterium | reverse complement strand
TGCAGGACTTGGTTGCAGGAACCTATGTTTACAAATGGTACGCAAACGATACTGTGGGCAACGTAAATAGTTCTTTCCCTCAGGCAAATTATTTGGTGAACAAGGCAATTATCCACGGTTCCCTTTCCGGTTCAGATGTCACCTATCCAAACTCTGTTAACATTGTCCCGGATGAATCTAACTCTGGGGATTCTGATGTGAACTACACCCTTTGGAGGAATGGCACGCTTGTAAGCTGGGCTTTGGGCACAGCGCCGTCTCCGGACACATCTGTCCTCGCAGTTGGAACCTATCACTACATTTTCAATTCCACTGGCGGAGAAAACTACTCTTCCAACTCAAGCATAGCAACCATCGACATAACTGTGAGCAAGGGAGTCCCAACTCCAAACATTTACCTGAATGGCTCTTCGCAAAATTTGGAAATGTACTGGTTTGAAAGCTATATTGTGAAAGGAAACTGGTCCGGTGGAGGGGACTCAGACCTTGTGTGGAATCTTTACAGAAATGGCACTGTTGTTGCAACAGGCAATCCTGCCGAGAATGATACAACTTTGGCCAGCGGGGTGTACGAATTTGTTTACAACACATCGGGCGGGGCCAACTGGACTTCTGCACAGACCCAGAAGCTGTATCTAACAACTCTGAAAAAGTGGAACCAAACCGATGGCGTGATTGCTGGGGGAGAGTATGAATACGATTTAAATACCTTTGGAACACCTATAGAAAAGCAGGAATTGGCAAGAGTTCAGGACTCCTCTCAGACAACAACAGTCAATGGAAATGCTTATTCTGTTATTCCTATAAATGTAACATGGAATGCCTCCGCCTACTTTCCAGGAGACACAACTACGTTTACAAACGTCAATGTTTCACTTTCTCAATGTCCTTCAGGATGGACATGCAATCTATGGACATGGACAATTCCGTATATGAACACTACTTATCCAACAAACACAACCAATGCAACAATGAACAAAACAAATGCAATAATTTCTTTGGATGGGGGAAACAATGACTGGATTCAAAATACAAGCGAAACAACTGTTGCCAACGGCATGGCTTTTATAAAAGGGAACATAAAGGCAAACAACACAGACACGATTCCTTATTCCGATGTAAACTTTCCGGCAGATCAAACAAATCAATACAGGACAGGCTGGACATGCACTCAAAACCAGAGAACAATTCCAAGCATCTCGGCATCAAGCACATGGGCTTCTTCTGATTATCCTACATCCTGCTCCAAAGATAAGGTTATTCAGATAAAATCGGCCTTCGGAAACTGGCAGCAGGACAACCTGTATGTGACTCTGGCTAATGGAACGGCCTACATAGAGGGAGACGCCAACTACACCAACACCGATACAATCGAGTACACGGATGTTTTAATTAACGAAACTTCATATAATTCCACTTTGGAAAGGCCGGGATGGACATGTTCATTCAACAGCAGCAGAGACAGCACTTTGAATTTTGTTGCATCCGGAGAAAACTCAACATCGAATAAGCCAATTCAATGTAACAAACAAAATGTAATTCAACCAGTAAATACATCAAACTGGGCACAGGATGATTCAAAAACCACCGTGGCCGGCAGTTATGCCTACGTAAAGGGTAAATCTTACTTCAATAACACAGATTCGGTTTCCTACTATGTGAAAATCAATACCACCAGTTATCACAATGAAACCTTGAGAAGAGATTCCACATGGCTGTGCGTGTGGAACAATTCATTCGAGCAGACAGATGTGCCTTTTAGCCCCGGCCAGGCGATTCAGGTTTCAGGATATTCTGTTTTGTGCAATAAGACAAATGTTATAACAAAAAATGAATTCGAGTGGGTAGCGGATAATTCCACGGAACAGAACATATCCTATCAAAAAATAGTAAAAAAATTAAACGGAACAAACCAAGACCCAGAGGTTACCTTTTATGATGTGAATGCAACTTACAATGAAAAATCAGGCTACGGAAACTACAACGAGTCAACACCCTTTACAATCTCTTCCATCTCTTCCGGAGGAAACTGGGAAAGGTGGATAAGTGCAGAAAACTCATCATCCATAATAATAACTACATGGTCAGACAGGTACTCTGCCCCCGAATATTATCAAAACATAACAATAAATGATACAGGAGACATAACCTTTTTCAATTTAACTGCATGGAGCAACAGCTTTGATGATACAAATGTTACATCAGGTTCCGAGTATGTGAAGTACTTCAACGGAACGGACTGGGTTGATTTGAATACAGGGCCACTTCAAACAGATTGTAACACTTTGAACCCATCTTACACTTCAACGATGGTTCCGGGAATTGGAACATTTTACATCTGCATGCAGGACCTTGGCGGGAAGTCAGGGGTTGGAGATTACTTCAGAATAAAGGTGCCTCACACTTCCGCCCAGATTCTGCAGGTCGGTGGTTTGGATACAACGCCACCCGTTTACACAGTCCCTGCTACTATTAATTATTCTTACCCAAAGCCGGGAGAATATGTGAAGTTTTATTCCCAATGGCAAGATGATGTTGAATTAAGCGGATACAAATTTGAATGGAATGCTTCAGGAAGTTTAGAAAATATTACAAGCGGATTATTATCCGGAACAAGCGAGTGGGCAAATACAACCCAACAAATACCGATTGCAAGGGAAGCGGGAGATGTGATAAGTTATACAATTCATGTTAATGATACAAGCAGTAACTGGAATTCTTCAAGTAACAGTTTTGTGGTTTGGGGCTGGGCCAATTTAACCGAAATAAATGTTTCAGGAATATTTGATAATAACAAGGTCAACAGGTCTGTAGCTGCTGTAACCTGTAGGGTTATGGATGCCAACCACTCAAAGGCGATAGCTAACTATCCTGTAAATTTCTATAAGAATAATACGCTTCAAGCAACAAACTACACCAATTCAACTGGATACGCTGTCTGGTACTGGAACTCTTACTCAGATTTGGGCCCCTACAACTTGAAATGCACTATAACCGATAACGATACGCTTTATTACAACGACTCTGTTAGCGAAAAAACTATGGATTTGTATGTATGGAGAAAGTTAAATCTCACCCTGTATTTAGACCCGGCAGATATTTACAGGAACGACACATTTACACCACACACTTCCGACCTTATAGCAAATGTGAAGGATGAGAATGGCGATGTGGAAGACGGAATCAGCGTTGACTTTTGGAGAGAAACGGTAAAGCTTGGCAATACTATAACTCTAAATGGAAACGCAACCTTAGTTCACAATCCATCCGATACAATCACACCGGGAAGCTATGTGATACGAGCCAACACTTCTTCTGCATATTCATGGCCTTCTGAAGATACGCAGGATCAAATAATCAAGGGTTTACTGTATACACAAATAGACTCACCTTCAGATGGCGAAGACTTTT
>QNBZ01000237.1 GCA_003644295.1 Planctomycetota bacterium | reverse complement strand
GGTTAATGTATGTTGGTACTTCGGAATTAGATGGAATTTCAGATAGGAGGATGAGAACATGATAACGAAAGCGAAGATGTTGAATTACTTGATTATCGTTGGAGTGCTGATGAGTGTGATGCCGCTTGTCACTGCCAGCCATCTCGACGGCGAAATTGATGCCACTAATAGTATATCAAGACTCAAACTTCCGGAAGGAGAACCCCACACAGGCAAACTGGCTCATTTAATTGAACCTAACGCAGGTGTTTTTGCAACATTTGCATATAACACAAACGATACCGATCACAAGACCAGTGATTTGCTTACTTTGCAGTCAAACTCTAAAAACAATACGAGTGACCGAGTGTTTTTAGATCAGTCGGTGGGTGCAGCCAGCACGGATATTTCAAACGGCGATATCACACTGATTCTTTATGGCAATGGTCAATTCACGATGAAGAACACATCTGATGGCAAGTGTCTTTTATATCCTGCCGACACCTCATATATCTCGATAAACGTTGATGGGGTTATATACTCACAGGCAGGAGGGGGAGATGGTAATAACATAGATAGCTATATCACAACATCTCTAACGCAAATTAGCCCAACTTTAGCGTATATTGTCTATACTTTACCTGAAAGTGTGGAGATCACACAAAAGTTTGAATTAAGTGGAAAAGCAGTGAAATTTACTACAGAAACAGTTAATTTAGATGGTACATCCCACGCCGTCGAGGTGCGTTATCTCTTCGATACGCAGTTGGACTTAAACGACGGTTCTCCATTATATGCACCCGGAATTGGTACAAAGACATACGAAACAGACATACCAAACCCACAGTTCTCTATGTGGAAGGGGTATGACATCTATCCAAATCCAAACTTCGAGTCGAAAGGCGCACTATCAACACAGCCTGATAGGATGGTGTTTGCGTGGTGGCCAAACGCAACATATTATGCATGGGATTATACTCCTGACCCGAATCAGAGATTCTATACACCTGGATATTTAACTTATCCCGAAAGCGATAGCTGTGTGTTATTGTATTGGGATATTGGAACACTGCACGCAGGCGGCACAGGTAGTGCGGTTACGTATTATGGGGTGGGAGCGCCCGGCGGTACGGATATCAGCGCTGTAGAAGATGCATTGGATCGGTATCAGCAAAGGGTTAATCGCTTCTATGATGATTATGCTAATGCATTTGCTGAGGCTAATGCTATATTGTATAAGAAATATGGGGAAAGCTATTCCGATAACGTTACGGATTATTTTGGCTATAGAGCGGATATTGATGATGTATGTGTCTCACAAGAGCTAAAAAATATTCTGGACGAAAGACTTCCAATTGCTCCAGAAGAGGCTAATTTACGATATTTATTTTTAAAAGAAATGTTTGGAAGCGTAAATCAGGAAATGACTGAAACAGAAATTAAGAACTCATTTTATAGTTACTATATGGGCACAACAGCAGGTCAGGAAAATTTTTTGTTAGGGGATCATGGGATTAATGCACTGAAACAAGAATTCAATAACAATTTCACTACAGCCAAATTAATATTTTTGAATGATTTAGAGGCTCTCAATCCCCCACAATCTGATATAACTAATGTTACAAAGGGTTTAGACGAAGCAACTAACTCAGTCGATGAGTTTAAACCCCTCTATGAAGATTTTCACCAAGGAGCAGTGTTATATTCAGAAGGAAATGTTGCTCAAGGAGTTATATATGGGGTGAGTTATAATCCAATTTTTTTAACATGTCTTGGAATAATGGTAATTCCAGCAATAACGGCAAAAACCGTGGCAATAGGAACGGGATTAATACTGTTCGCAGGAACTGCATATGTTGCTTGTAATACTTACCTCAACTCAAATGTAGCACCAGTCGTAGGTCATACAGCAATCGGTGGTTCTGCTAATGCATTTTCATATATCAATACAAATCCAGATTTACCGAGCATTTTAAAAGAAGCTCAAAACCCATCAACTATTGCAGTAGTGGATACAGAAATAAAAACGCAGACTTGGAGAAATGTTGAGAAAGTTCAGGATATTGATGACGCATTGAATACAGCAAAGGATGTCCTTGATCTTGAAATTGTAGATATACATACCCCAGCTATTTTATCTCCAGATCCAAATGATCCTGAAAAAATGCTTGGGTATCAAACCGGGACTATCACTATTAGAAATAAAGGCGGCAACCCAATAAAGCCATATTTAAAGATAAAAATAGATGGACCTAGTGAATCTACTGCCACTATAATAGATGAGGTCACAGAATTAGGGGAACACGAAATTAAGACCTTGAAAATCAGTTATGGTGTAAACTTAGCAGAATTAGATGAGAAGGGGATATGTGGAGTATATACATTAACTGTAGATTCCTCTGTGAGAGTTGCAGTTCCGATTGCAGCGGTTATAGTTCAGGTTCCAACGATGGGCGTACCCTATGAGATCTCCGAAACTTTTAAGATACCTCTTTATTACCCATCAGGTTCAAAATCAAGCACGTTTCTCGCATATGATCAGAGTAATGGGGTATTGGATAATTCCATGCAATATGTTTCATCGAATGTGTTTGCAGAAGATTATATTGAAGAAGGAGAGATTGATCAGCATTCGTATGACACTATGGCAGATACAGACAGAGTTACTTTTATTTTACCCTACCCTGGAAGTGATTTGGACCTTCATCTATATGATTCGAGTGGTAGGCATATGGGTGTAAACTATGACACGGGCGAGATTGAAACCGAGATATCAAATGCGACATATTCTGGTTCGAACGTCAATCCAGAATGGATTACAATAGAAAACTCTGGTGGTGAGACTTATACTACCGAAGTAGTTGCGATGCAAACCATTGGAACTGAGAGTTATTCGATAGTTGCAATCGAGTCGCCAGAGTTTCCGGCATTGTTAGGGATATCTCCATCGAATCTTACTATATCTGGATCGCAAGGTGATGCCAGTGAGTGCACGTTAGCGATCAGTGAATACGGCGGCTTCAACGATCTCAATGGTATTAGTATTACAGCTTCCGATTTAACAGACGGTATGGGTGGAGTCATACCATCTTCAAGCTTGACATTTGATATGCCGAGTACAGAGGTTCCTGCCGGATCAGCGATGATTGCAAATTTCACGATTGATATTCCAACTGATGCTGCAGAGGGAAGAACATACAGCGGGGCAGTTACTGCAGAGGATGCCAGTGGGGCGATTGATAATGCGAGTGTGAATGTGGTGATTTCCGCATCGCAAACTCCAACCACCATCGCCATCACCGATGTCACCGCGCAATCCTCCCGCACCGCGACCGTCCCGATAATCATCAATGGCATGACGAACTTCGGTGCAGCAACAGTCACCCTCTCGTACGACCCCGCCGTGGTGCAGATCACCAGCATAACAGCAGGCGACCTCGGAACCCC
>QNBZ01000236.1 GCA_003644295.1 Planctomycetota bacterium | reverse complement strand
ATGTAGCTTACTACCCGGAGCATCGTTTGGTAGTAACTGTTGTACCCGGCAAACGTACCGCGAAAAACGTCAAGAAACTTGTGTTTGATTTTAAGAAAAGAACTGATGGTCGCAGGCTTGACCGATCATATCTGGTCTTTGCAAGAATGGCTGACCTATCCGGCTGTTCAATTGACATAAGATACGAGGCGAATCTGCCGATTCAAATGAAAAAAGAATTTACAGAAAAAATGTTGCTTAATCAACCTTTAAGTTATCATTTTATTTCTGTGCTAAGGCGATCATAGTTTCGGCTATATTAGACAGAGGTACGATTTTTTCTGCTGCGTTTTGCGCGATAGCTTCTTTGGGCATACCAAAAACGATACAAGATGATTCATCCTGTGCTATAGTATGAGCACCGTTTTGCCGCATATTTAATAATCCACCTGCGCCATCGCTGCCCATGCCGGTAAGAATTGCCCCGACAGCATTAGCGCCTGCATATTTAGCTACCGAGTTGAATAATACATCTACACTTGGTTTTTGCCGACAGACGGCAGGACCATCCTTTACAGTAACATAATAGTTTGCGCCTGACCGCTGCAGGAGCATATGAAGTCCGCCCGGAGCAATAAGAACCCGACCTGGAATAACGTGATCTCCATCAGCGGCTTCTTTGACATTGGCTGAACAGTCATTATTTAAACGCTCTGCGAATGAGGTTGTAAATCGGGCAGGCATATGCTGAACCACCAGCGTTCCCGGGGTATTAGCAGGCAAAGCAGGAAGCAGCTGCGTCAACGCCTGGACGCCTCCTGTCGATGCACCGATGGCAAAAATCTTGTTGGTAGTCTCGGCCATGCTCAACTGTTTAGGCGGCATATTGCTTTGCTGTTGGGCTATGGCCTTTTTGTTTATTCGAGTTCTCGATGCAGCTTTGATTTTTTCAACAAGCTCTTTACAAGCCTCGCCAACGCTATAGGCAGGTCCCGGTTTGCTTATAACATCTACAGCGCCGGCTGCGAGTGCTTCAAAAGCCATTTTTCCGCCTTTAGGCGTTAAGGAGCTAAAAACAATAACCGGCATTGGATGATGTTTCATCAATTTTCGCAGGAAGGTTATACCGTCCATCCTGGGCATTTCGACATCAAGCGTAAGCACATCCGGCTGCAGTGCTACAATTTTATCACGTGCTATATAGGGGTCGGGTGCGGTCGCAATTACCTCTATGCCTCGATGCTGATTCAACTGTCGGCTGAGTATCTTTCGAACTATAGCAGAGTCATCGACTATCAGGACTTTAATATTTGTTTTAAGAGTAATTGCCATTTTTCTCAAAGTTTCCGAGTGATTATATATATTTTTCAAAACCGTTAGATTTCACCATTACAGCCCCATCGGTAATGTTCATATACAGAGTGCGAGGTGAGCAACCACCAACATCCTCGGCATCAATAAACATTCCATTTTCCCACAGGATTTTTCTTATAGCCAGGTAATGACGTTTGCCGATATCAAAGCTTTTTGTTGTAACTTTCAATCTTTTCGCTCCGCCTGCAATCTTTACCTTCATTTGGTTTTTCTTTATTCCTATCGATATCAGTTTTTCAAGTAAAGTTTTCATACCTGTATCAGCATAGGTAAACGGATTTTCTTTTGCCCTCTGAGGATTTGCTGACGAATCTAGAAACAGGTAATGCAGCATACCTCCAGTGTGTTCCGCTTGATTATATAAACATACCCCAATACATGAACCCAACGAGTATGTTGCCAGAACATGCATAGGGTCCGCAGACACCTTAGCATCAGATATATCTACCGTAATTGTTCTTTCTATCATATCTAATATCTGTGTTCTCATATAAATCATCGATTAAACTTATGATCAGTTAGCATCAATAGTTTTATTCATACATGAGAGGCCAGTTTATCTATCGCCGCAGATACCCAGTCGCCAAACCGCAGCACCATATCGCAGCGGTAATCGTCCGGTAGCTGTTCGAAGGCATCTTCCGCGCTGTGGCTAAGCAGAGCTATATCGTCAATACCGACCATTCCCGCCTCGCCCTTAATCTTATGAAGTACACGACGGATAACCGCTGCGTTTTCTTCACGGTTAGTACCTGATTCGTATTCCAACGCAGCCTGTTCAAGCTCTTCGAGTTGAGAGTTAGTTGAGTCAATAAAGTCACCCAGCAAATCGTCTATATCTTTGGGCGGCTGGATTTCCTGTGGGCTCGGTAGGGGGCCGCCATTTTTTATACCAGAAAAGTCTTTGACTTCCATATTGCCTTCCGAAGTTACTCTTCCATTCTTAATTTAACTACAATTGCATATCCCTCGGCGTTCAGCAGCAAACTGTCTTTATCCTGCAAAAAACCGCTCCACTCAGGACTGTCGGAACCGGTTTTAACTGTCGGTACAGTCACATCAAACACATCTGAAGAGTTTTCGGAAATCTCCGGCAAGAGCAATCCGCAGATAACATTAGAAAGCTCCTTGACAGCATCTAATGCCTGTTTTTCGTTGGCCTGGTCGATAGCTGCTATATTTTCAACAAGAAGTTTCCCAAAATCGGTACCTGTTAACAATTGAAGGTTTCCTTTTTTAGGGCCTGAGAAGTTTATTGCCGAAACCACAAGAGTTTGGGGCATAATAAGTTCATCGGTATTTTCATCTGCCGGCAGAACATCCAGAAAAGCCATTGTTTTAAGGGCTTGCGAAACAGCTTCTAATAAAATATTTTTGGTTTCAATCATTGCTTTTAGCTCCAATGGCATTTTCAATAACTTTTTTGAAATCTTCCGGTTTAAATGGTTTATGCAGATAGTCTTTGACGTTATCGGATAATAGTTTCTCAAGTCGCGTCTGGCTCGATTCCGTTGAGACAATCACAACCGGTATATGCCTGGTATCGTCACTACCTCGCATATGGTAGATCATCTCTATGCCGTCCATTACAGGCATATTGAGGTCGGCAAGCACCAAATCTACCCGGTTTTGGCCAAGAATACCGAGGGCTTCGGCGCCGTCGCCTGCTTCCAAGATATGCTCAGTATCCAAATCGAGCATATCTATTATTCGCCTGATTGCTTTACGCGTTAAACTTGAATCATCAACAATTAAAACGTTCATACCCATAATAATAGCACCTAATCAAAATTATCGTTAATCATAATGTCTTCTCGACACCGTCCACCTTGACTGTAATAGAACCATCGCCAATATCCAGATACACATTGCGTGCAGAACTGCCGCCGATGTTTTCGGCATCGATAAACATTCCATTTTTCCACAGGATTTTTCTTATAGCCAGATAATTACGTTTGCCGATATCAAATCCCTTTGGCCCGGTTGCTGTTTCTGCACCGCCTGCAATCTTTATCTGCATATGCTTCTTATTAGCTCCCATTGACAGCAATTTTTCCACCAGAATCTTCATTCCGGT
>QNBZ01000235.1 GCA_003644295.1 Planctomycetota bacterium | reverse complement strand
TTTGGGTTCTAAAGAATGCCTGTATTTTTTGACCGTGGGTCTTTGATAGTTTTCGGGCCATTGCTAAGAGCACCAGCTATCACAATGTCCCTGAAATCAGCCGAGGCGTCGTAGTATTTCTTTTTCAAATCAATCGTGTTGACCATTAAGCCGGCACGATTGGGCATGAGCTGACGGGCAATTTTGCCGTCCGGCTGAATAAAACACGATGGATATGGGCTGTAATAGCCGCTCGAATTTGCGCAACTCGCCCACATATAATTCGTCGCCGCTCTGCACTGCATCGTCTGGCGCATTATAAAGGTATGCACGCTCGGCCACCTTTGCCGGGCATTGTAGAACGACTGGAGAATACAATTAACACCCTGCTTATACAATCGGCGGTAAAGCTCCGGAAACCGCAAATCAAAACATATCAGCAGCGAACACTTTACGCCGTTGACGGTGAAGCTCACGAATCTGCCGCCTGGCGTGTAGTGGCGCAAATCGCCTTTGGTACAGAACCTCTTGTCGTAGCGGTCAACGATTTTACC
Organism: Planctomycetota bacterium; assembly: GCA_003644295.1. GTDB lineage: Bacteria > Planctomycetota > Phycisphaerae > Sedimentisphaerales > Anaerobacaceae > B140-G9. The sequence goes on along the minus strand of QNBZ01000235.1, from coordinate 2,911 downwards.
TTCAGGATTTATAAGATATAGGCAGTTGTGCGGCTTGTTCGGCTCGGTAAGCCGATGCGTGCTTCCCAATACAATCCATAACCCAAGCTCTCCGGCAAGCGCCATAATTTTCTGCGTTTCTTCTATGAGCAGTTCCCAGTTATAGCTATCGAAGTTCGGGAAATCCGTGCCGACATAGCCGCTGAGCGCACATTCGGGAAAATGCACTATATCAGCTTTGGCTTTTGCCGACTTATGCAAAAAATTACGTATCTGGTTAGCGTTGCGCTTTATCGAACCGCTAACAGCAAACTGGCAGGTCGCAACTTTTAAGACAAACCCAGACATCTATTTATTTCCTAACTGTCATATTCAAGCTTATTATTCTACCGGCACTGTTTGTCCGCATTTCTAATGAAACGAAATATTTTACAAAAAATTTCTGTATTACCGCCAAATACATAACATCTTTTTTAGCCACTACTTATATGCGGCAAGGTTCTCAATGAAGAAGGTTTTTTCTGTAAAAAACCGATATTCTTCCTTGATTTTCCCGATGTTAGACGTATACTTACATATAGAGATTACGATGAGAGGTTAGCCAAAGGGTTCCGTCCCGCGGCGATGCCTCTTTTTTTATTGCCCACTTCTGTATCGCAACTTATCCTTCAATCCGCTCATAAAGGTGATTTTTGAGGCAAATTTTCGCAATAGCGCCGAGTACTTATGTCTGTTAGGAATAATGAGTCTTAGTAATTTTTATATCTTTTCATTTACAAGGTATAGCTTTGTGGCAATGTGCATAAAAACTCGGTACAATACCTATTTTAGCCCCAATGTCTCCTCGAGGCCGAAAATGATATTCATATTCTGAACCGCCTGGCCGGATGCGCCTTTTACCAAATTGTCGAGCGCTGAAAAAATAATCACCCTGCCCTTTGCACAGGCAGGGGAAATATGGCAGTAGTTTGTTGCCGCCACACTCTTAACAGCAGGAGCATCATCGCATATCTGAACAAATGGCTCGCCGTTATAGAAATCATTATAAAGCTTCGATAGTTGTTGCCCGCCGGTTTTCCCTTTCGGCTGACAATACACCGTCGATAAAATTCCCCTGTCAAAGCATCCAACGTGCGGCTGAAACAATATCTGCACATCAGAGCCGGCTATTTCGCCGGCGATTTGTTCCATCTCCGGCATATGCCGGTGCGAGCCAATGCCGTATGCGAAAAGATTCTCATTCATATTCGGAAAATGAAATTTGTCTGAAGGATTTTTGCCGGCTCCCGATGAGCCGGTTACCGCATTGACAATAATCGAATCGGTTTCAATAAGCCGTTCTTTCAGCAGCGGCGCTATTGCGAGCAATGCTCCAGTAGGGTAACAGCCGGGATTGGCGATTAAATTTTTGCCCTTTATCCGCTTGCGGAACAGTTCCGGCAGACCATAAACGGCACTTTCAAGGTTAGCCGGGTCCGTGTGCTTTACATTGTAGAATTTCTCATAGACCTTAACGTCTTTAAGCCGATAGTCCGCACTGAAGTCGACGACCTTCAGCCCGGCACCCAGCAGCTTCGGCACAAAATCCATAGAGACCTTATGCGGCAGACAGCAAAACACAACGTCAGCTAAATCGGACAGCTTATCGAAATCCAACGGCTCAATTTCGATATCGCATTTGCCCTTGAGACGAGGGAATACTTCCTCGGCATTGCCGCACTCCTGCTCAAGAGCTGTAAGGTATGTAACCTCCGCCTGCGGATGCCGCTGAATGATTTCAATTGATTCAAGGCCGGTATATCCGGTCGCTCCGATGATTGCAACTCGTATCATATTCGTATCTCGTGAAGCGTATCTCGTATTTCGCTTCACACTTCACGCTTCACGAGATACGCTGTTGGTTAACGTTTCGAGAACTGGAATCTTCTCCTTGCACCCTTCTGGCCCGGCTTTTTCCTCTCAACCATTCTGCTATCGCGTGTAAGATGTCCGCCATCGCGAAGAGGTTGGATGTAGTTTTCGTCATAATTTTTCAACGCTCTGGCAATTCCCAACAGCGCAGCGCCAGCTTGCCCGCTGGTTCCGCCGCCCCTGACGTTGACGAATACGTCAAAGGTTTTCTCCGCCTTAACCGTTTTGAGAGGAGCAAGTACCGCTTTTCTGTCCTGCTCTCGTGCGAAGTAATCATTGAGCGGCTTTTTGTTAATGAGCATTTTGCCGTCGCCGGGCTTGATTCGTACGCGTGCAACGGAGCTTTTTCTTCTGCCGGTGCCCCAGTAGAACCCACCCTTGTCAGCGGCCTTCTTAGCCGGTTTTGCCGATTCCTGCGGCTGCGGCGCCGATGCGACATCAATACCCAAGCCGTCAATGCTATTATCAGTTTTGGTTTCCGCCATAATTCACAATCTTTCTACAATAGTTCTATCTTTTCAGGTTTCTGGGCCTGGTGCTCGTGTTCCGGCCCGCGATAGACCTTCAATTTTTTCAACATCGCTCTGCCTAATTTATTTTTCGGCAGCATTCGCCTTACCGCCAACTCGATTACCTTTTCCGGTTTTTTCTCCATCATCTCGGCGAAACTGACAAATTTATGGCCGCCTGGGAAATGCGTATAGTAATCGTACTGCTTAAGCTGTGCTTTCTTGCCGGTAACTCTCACTTTGTCGGCGTTGACCACAATCACATAATCGCCCGTATCTACGTGAGGCGTATAAATGGGCTTGGTTTTGCCCATCAGGATAGGCGCAATTTTGGCAGCCATTCGGCCCAAAACCGCATCTGCGGCATCTACCAGTACCCATTTAGGTTCAAGCTGCTCTTTCTTCGCTACAAAGCTCTTCATAAAAAACTCCAATTTGCCACGTAAAAACCAGCATTTTAGCGGATATGCCCCGCCTGTCAAACTGTTTTTAACGGAAAACTTTTGCAAAAC
>QNBZ01000234.1 GCA_003644295.1 Planctomycetota bacterium | reverse complement strand
GATATTTTCTGAGCTATATATTTTACATATAAAGGTGTATTTCTTTTATTTTGAAAAGGAGGAGGTGTAAGATAAGGCGAATCTGTCTCGATGAGAATCTTTTCTAAAGGTGTAATTTTAATAATTCGTTCAAAATTTACTCCTGGTATTTTTTTGAAAATTATTCCATTAAAACCAATATAAAATCCGAAATCTAAATATTTATTTAACTCCTCTTCTGTTCCCACAAAACTATGGGCTACTGCTTTCTTAGGTCTCAGAGTAGAGTTTTCTAAAAGAATATTTATTAAATCTTTGTGGGCCATCCGGCAATGAAAAATCACTGAAAGATTTAGCTCTTTTGCCAATTTTAGTTGCTCTAAAAGAGCCTCCTTTTGCTTCTGTTTAAATAGTTCTTGTTTCTTTTTTGTTTTTGGTTTCCAATAATAATCAAGTCCTATTTCTCCAATAGCCACCACTTTCTCTGAACTAGCCAGCTCCTTGTACTTCTCATAATCAAATTTCTCTTCACGGCTCCTGAATTCTATTTCTTCTTTATCAATTTTCATTTTCACCAGACCTGTATCTAAATGTATAGGATGAAGACCAACTGCAGCAAAAACTCCTTTACTATACTTTCCAGCAATTTCTACTGCCCTTTTAGAAGTGTCGTACTGAGTCCCAACATTAATAATCCAGACTTCTTCCTTAAGACAATCTCTAATAACTTGATCGTAATCACTTCTAAAAGCATTGAAATTAAGATGAGCGTGGGTGTCAAAAATCATATATCATATATAATTACTTTAATATTTATTTTAGTCTAACAAATAAAGAATTTTTTAACATACAAAGCAGCCAAAGGCTGCTATATTATTAAAAATAAAAAAGAGGGAGACGGGACTTTTTCCGTCCTTATTATTCTATATCTAATCTCTCCACCACCTTTACGTCTCTCACAGCATCAATCTTGTTTAACCTTTCCTTTAACCACTCTAGAATATTTTCATATCTCGAAATCAGAAAACTCACTGTTGAAGGACTCCTTATATTCTTTTTCTGTACCATCGTATCTACCAGTTCGTCTATATTATCGCTGACAATCTCTCCCAGCTCTTGCGGATCCTCTGTAATTTCTATAACTATCTGTTCAAGATCTCCATACCTTGTTCTCCTTGAAGAATACACATTTCTGATGCCTGGAATCTCTTGAATTTCTCGATAAAGTTCCTTAGGATTGTTCCTTCTATTAGTCACAGAAAGCCAGATTAGACCTTTGCACATTTAAATTCCTCCATTTAATTGAATTTCTTTCAATATTCGTTCTTTCAAAGATGGTTTGTTTGAAGATCTGCCTTCCAGAATCCTTTCTATTTTTACCCCACTCACACCAGAGATGCCTATTATAGTGGCTGTCAGAGTAGAAGTATTTCCTTTTGTCTCTAGTATGTAGCCATCTGGGAGTAAATAAGTATTGCACACACAAGGCATTTCTATCAATTCGCTTATAACCATAGGGTCTTCAACAGAAACTACAAGAAATATTGTCCCTTCACCAGCTTCTTTCTTCTTATGGGCTGTCAATCCCCTCTCTATCTTGTTTTCTTTCATTTTATCCCCTCTTAATTTAAGGTACTAAAAACACTTTAACATATTTCTTAACTTTTAGCAAGTTAGAAATTACTAAATTTACTGAATCTGTCCTTCAGACATATCAGAATAAGAATTAGAAGAAAACACTTCTTCTTTCTTCTCTTCAAGAAAATCTTTTATAAATTCAAAAAGAATTGCTATCAAGGGCACAAGCAAAATTGCTCCCAAAATTCCCCAAAACTTTCCCCCGATAAAAAGAGCAATCAAAACCAAAGCAGGAGGAACTCTAATAATCTTCTTAGCTAAAGATGGAAGAAGAACCGTATTTTCAATAAGCTGGACTATTCCGAAAGCAATGAAAACAAAAACTCCTTTTAATATGCTATCTACAGAAACAACAGCAAATATCAAAATTGCCGCTATTGTTGGACCAAGAATAGGAACAAAGTCAAAAATTCCTCCAATAGCAGCCAATGACACAGGATATCCTACATCTAAAAGTCTAAAGATTATATAAGAGCTTAGTCCAACAAAAATTACACCAACAATTCTCATTAAAAACCATCCTGTCACTTTTTGCTTGGATTTTCTCCAGAGACCTAATAAATACTTTTCGTATCTTTTAGGAAAAGCTATTGCTAAACCTTTTTCCATTAGTCCTTTCTCAAGAGAAAGAAAAATAGAAAGGCTAATAGTAAAGAAAGTAGCAAGAACCCCTCCAAATAAAGCAATAATGCTTGAGAAAGCATTACTCCCTATTGCCTGAAAAGATTTCTTGGCGTTTTCCAAGAAAACCTCGAAGTTGCCAAAAGCCTCAATTCCGAATTTCTCAAACAATGGAGATACTCTATGAAAGTATTCTTCGAGTTGTTGGGGGAAAACTTCTGAAAAATGCTGAATTTCGGAAATAAAAAATGGGGTCACTAAATATAAAAGATATCCCAGAAGGCCGAAGATAAAAAGATAAACTATTACCACCGCCACCGTACGAGGAACTCTTCTTTTAGAAAATAACGAAATTGCTGGTTCCATCAGAATAGAAATAACCAAAGCAAAAATAAACCAGATAATCACTTCTCTAATAAGGTACATAAAATAGAGAAAAATTACAGTGCCCGAAATTTTAAAAATCGTTCTCCAAGATATATCTAATGTGTTTCTTTCCTCCATTTTAGATTTTTAATAACTTATTAAATTTTTTCTTGTCTTTAAAAGGACCAATAACAGCCAAGTTTAGTTTGCTGGGCTGGAATATTTCTTTTGCCGTTCTTTGAAGATCTTTTATTGTAATCGCATTAATTTTGGCTATTTTCTCTTCGGGAGCAAGAATCTTTTCAGTTAAAACCTCCTGCCCGGCATAAAAAGATGCTTGAGCATCAGAAGATTCTAAAGAAAGTACCAAGGACCCTTTTAAATTATCTTTTGCTTTTTTCAGTTCAGAGGCGGTTATTTTTCTTTCCTTGAGTTTTTTGTATTCTTTTAAAATCAATTTTATGGCTTGTTCTGCATTTTTAGTATCAACACCGGCAAAAGTTACGAGATAACCTGTATCTGTCGCGCTCTCTGAGGTGGTTCTAATATAATAAGCAAGACCTCTTTTTTCTCTCACAGAAATAAAAAGACGAGAACTCATAAACCCACCCAGTATCTTGGCAAGAACTATTTGTGAAAATCTCTGAGGATGAAATAAGTCATAAGCTCTTACCCCTAAAGCAAGGTGAGTCTGGTCAGTTTTTTTGAAATGAACTAAACTGTTCGGCGTTTTTTGCCGTTCAACAACTTTGCTTTTATGAGGAAGGTCGATATTCTTTACTTTTCTAAAATACTTTTCAACTTTTTTCTCAACTAAAGAAGGTTTGATGTTTCCAGCAACACATAT
>QNBZ01000233.1 GCA_003644295.1 Planctomycetota bacterium | reverse complement strand
GGCGGCTGGTCAATAAAATAGGAAGGGAGCTAAAAATGTCTGAGGAAATAGTTGGAACGGTATCAGATTTCTTCGCCCACCCTGTAGTAGCTGGTATAGAATTAACAGCAGCATTGAAAATTGGAGATAAAATCCACATTAAGGGTCATACTACCGAACTTGAAATGATTGTTGATTCAATGCAAATTGATAATGCCCAGGTTACCGAGGCCAAAGCGGGCGACTCTATTGGCGTGAAGGTTACCGATAAGGTAAGAAGAGGGGATAAGGTATATAAGATTACTGACTGAACAATCGAGGCCGGCTAAAAATGGGGGACAGTCCAACAGCGTGTGCAGCAAGTTTGCACACCTTACAAGACTAAAGGAAGTAACCCTGACAAAGTGTTGGCAGGGCTAATCGGTCGCTTTGCTCACCACAAGTTTCCAATTGACAATTGACCATCGGCAGTTGACAATAGATTTATGGTTTTTACGCTGCAAAGATACATTTTTCGCGAGGTGTTCAAGGTCTTTGTCCTTGCAACAGTGGCTTTGACGCTAATTTTGAGTCTCGGCAGTATTTTACGGCCCGTCGCTGAATACGGAGTCGGACCCAGGCAGGTCGTTCATCTTATTGGCTATTTTCTGCCGATAACGCTGACATTCGTACTGCCGATGGCTGCCCTGTTCTCGACAGCGCTGGTCTATGGTCGATTTGCCAGCGATAACGAGCTTGACGCCTGCCGGGCAAGCGGGGTCTCTATGCTGACACTGGTCTATCCGGGACTTGCGCTGGCGGTTATGGTGGCGATTGCAAACCTGACTCTGAGCTTCCACGTAGTGCCGGCTTTCGTCCACCGTGCAGAAACATCACTCAAAGCCGACGCCAAACAAATACTTTTCCGTAATATTCAGCGCAGAGGATACTATAAGCCGCCCGGCACTCTGTCCAGGATTTATGCCGACCGTGCCGACTCGCAAAACAATACGCTTTTAGGCGTGGTCATCGCCGAGGTCAAAGGCAGTGAGATAAAAAAGATTATCACCGCTGAAAACGCAAAGATACATTTCAATCCGCATAAGAGATTCAATGAAGTGCAGATAGCGGCACATAACGCATACCAAATGGGAGCCGGGGACGAGGGCGATTTTTCAGCAAAGTCGCTGCTGTTGATGATAGAGTTTCCTTCGCTGTTAGGCGATGATATAAAATTTAAGAAAATCGATGAGATAAAAAAAATCCGCCTTGACCCGATGCAGTTCTATCCAATTGAAAAACTGGCCGGTGATGTCTATGCACAATTCCTCGCAGAGCTGTTGGCACAGGACATCTCATCTCACGGGCGACATTTCTATAAGCTGTATAGCGGCAGTAAAATCGTTGAATTTACTGCAAGTGATTGTGTTGCACAAGACGAGGAAAAAGTGCGACTGTCCGGGGATGTTGTGGTAAATGAATTCGACTCGGCTGGAAAACGATTTTTGCGCACGCTGCGGTGTACAAAGGCGATATTGCACATCGAGGGCGACAAGTTGGCACCAACTCTGACGATGGAGCTTTATAGTGCCAGATGGCAGTGTGCGGACGGCTCGGAAGGTCTGGCTCGAAGGCCGATTATCCGCGGCCTGATTTTACCCAGAACTGTAACGGACAAATTCAAAACTGGAAATGTCCTGAACGATATTTCACCGGCTTCGGTCTCGGCTGCGCTGAAAAATGGGCCAAGCCCGGGACTTGAACGTCTGCAAAATAAACTTCAAAGAAAAATATGGAACACATCAGCCGAGATAAAAGCCGAGATACATTCCCGGTTAGTATTCGGGATAGGATGTGTGCCGTTGATAATGATTGGCATCGGCCTGGGTATTATCCTGAAGGGAGGACATCTGCTCAGCGCTTTCGGTGCAAGTTCGATACCCGCCGCTGTGCTGACGGTCTTCATAATGATGGGAAGGAACGTTACAAAAAACCCCGATTCTCTGGCCGGTTCAGGCGTAACATTGATGTGGGTTGGACTGATACTTTTGTCCCTGCTGGCTGTGGTGGTATATCGTAAATTGCTGAAGAATTAGAGTGCATAAAGTGAACTAAAGTGAACTAAAGTTATAAAAAAAGAATGTCCAATACGCCGAATGGCATACGCTGTGGCGTATTCATTATTCATTTTCATTCTTTTTGACTTTAGGCACTTTAGGCACTCCAAATTTTAGTTCACTTTTTAGATATGAAGATATTGGATAAATATGTGGCGAAGAATTTTCTGGTTGGCTACGCAATCGCTTTTTGCGTGCTGATAGGGTTGCGGATAATTATCGATTTGTTTGTTAATCTCGATGAATTTACCGAGCACGCCGACCTTGGCAGTATAGCTGTTATTAAAAACATATTCAGCTTTTATATCCTGCACAGCACACTCTACTTTCGTGACTTTTCCGGAATGATAACCGTGGTAGCGGCTGCATTTTCGTTAGGCAAGATGGTACGCTCGAACGAGTTGGTAGCGGTGATGGCTTCAGGTGTTAGTTTGAAACGCGTGATTAGCCCAATAATCATTCTTGCGCTTCTACTGACGGGTCTTTTGGTAATCGACCAGGAATTTTTAATACCGCCGCTCAGCGACAAGCTTGTTCGCGGACAGGACGCCATCCCCGGCCAAGAGTCTTACGATGTGTGGTTTATCAGCGATAAAAACGGCTCGTTAATCTGTTCTCGGAGATTTGACGTAAGAACATCGACGCTGCATAATCCGACTATTATCCTGCGCAGCCCCGGCACATCGTTGGCAAACTCGGCCGTCTGGGAAGTAACCGGATGGATATCAGCGGAAAAAGCGGTCTATAATGCCGAAACAGAGCGGTGGGATTTGGTTGATGGGGTATATATGGAAAAGGGCTCCCAGGCCGGAGCGCAGCCGCTCGCTTACTACGCTAGCGACATTACCCCAAAGGACATCCCCGTTATGCGCAGAGCCAGATACAAAAATCTGTTAAGCTCGCGACAGTTGTCCGCTCTTGCAAGCCAAAAAGCAAAAATCAAAGACCTGGCTCAGCTTTACAGCCAGAAGCACTTTCGCATTACCGACCCTGTTATCAATCTTGTAATGCTTTTGATAAGCTTGCCGATTTTGGTTTGTCGCGACCCGAAGTTGATGAAGTCGGCTGTTACGATTAGTTTCGCTACCACGGCGGCGTGTTTTATCACAACCTTTGTATGTAAAATGTTCGCCACAGAGCCGGTGTTTGGCAGGGCAATGCCGGAGTTGTGGGCCTGGCTGCCGGTCTTTATATTTCTGCCGATAGCCATCATCGAACTGGATTCAATGAAAACGTAGAATAAAGTGCCTAAAATGAGAAGTGGATTAGTGAATTAGAGATTAGCGAATTATACCAATTGGACTAAGTAAATGCGCTTTTTGACAGACAATCAATTATTGTGTCATGCCTGCGAAAGCAGGCATCCAGTACATATATAAACCTATGGATTCCCGCTTTCGCGGGAATG
>QNBZ01000232.1 GCA_003644295.1 Planctomycetota bacterium | reverse complement strand
CGGTATTCCATGGCACTTCCGGTGCCACCAGAACAACGTGGCGTTCGGTCTTATTATTCGTAATATTTTGAGGAGGGGTATTCATCTACAGGCGATTGCCACAATATGGGCAGTATTTGAAATCCTTATCTAAATCTTTGCCGCAATGATGACACATTGCACCTTTTCGGTCTGCCGGGTGACCATATTCTTTTCTGAATTCATACACCGTTCTTTCACATTTGTCACACATGATAAAGGGCTGGCCCTTTTTAACCCTTAAAATCGGAACGAAAAATAAATTAAAATAGTGATCCACCCGTTTATAATAGGCTCGGGCCAGACCACACACAGGGCAAATTCTTGGGTTAGTGTCAAGAATTCTTGTTTTAGGAGAAACACCGGCAATCAAAAACATATAATATTGATTAACTCCTTGCTAAAAAAACCTGTTTATTAGTGCCCATCCATAAATCTTTAATGGGCAAAAATTAAGTTTCCAATGCAGAAATTAGCAATTTTTCGTAAGGTTAAGAAAATCAAGGAATTGCGCGGAGGCGTACAAGTGGTACGCCGCACAAGTGATTCCGAAGATTGACGCAGAGATTGCGGAAAATGGCAATTTCCGGATGGAAACTAATTAATTTTTCAATTCGAATATCATATGAGGCCGGCAACTGCAACTATTCCTATTTATGAAATAATTTTTCGGAGACTGGCCCGAATTGGAACCAATGACTATTCAATTGAAAAAAAATAGAGGGTAAATTCGGATACGTTGCAAACTATACAACTAATACAACTAACAGTACTTATTTAAATAATTCGGGGATCTCAATATATGATTATCACAACTTGATGGGTTGTTGCCCAAACGAAAATCTCTTTGAGCGGTCATTGAAACGTTTTTTGTTCATAAATCTTGGCGAAGTGAAAGAAAAACGATTTCAACTGGTTGAGCCCGAAGGGCGAGTTTTGGAATCGCCTGGAGCGAGCCTTAGTACACGTAATCATAAATACGATCACGTATTATTGTTGACTAATAACTCTCGTTTATGATATCGTTCCTTCAAAAAGGAGGTGCGATATTCCCAGAAAAAGTCCATATAATATCAGACTCAATTCGCATGAAAAAATGGTTTTACAACAAATGGCACGGAAATATACGTTACCGTATTTACGAATAAGAGCACTTAGGTATCGACAACTGCCTTTATAAATCTTCAATTTTCAGCAATGCATAAGGCACGAATTCGAACATTTTCAGCCATACATTCAATACTCGGCATTAACGTAAGTTAGTTAAAACCATAGCTTGGGACAAATCCCTATCTTTTAGGGATATTCCCCTATAAAAATGAACCCATCCCCTCATTAACAAAAGGGAACAAAAAAAATAAAGGATTGTTATTTTAATCTAGGTTTTTTCAAAAAAGGGTTTGCCACAATTCTCAAGTTTCCGTTCAAAAGGTTACCCTATAGAGAAACTCCTCAAAATGTGCATACCTCACTCCTAAGAGAAGGATAATCTTTACTGTTGGGAGGTTAGAATATCATGGCAGGGAATCCTCGCGTCCTGAAAACTAAGTCTATAACTCACAGATATTAGTATTATTATCCTGTTATCTTCCTTTTCAAAATACCTATTCCTGTAATTATCAAATTGTTTTTCTCAGGCGTTGATATTTCTGTTGTTCAATCTCACTTATCATTTAGTAATCTTGACGGGTTACAGTGGGATTCCATATTTTGCGGTTATTTGAAAGTGCTACACAATTAGATCTTTTCGCTTCATCCGCTTTCATAAAGCGACTTCTTATCAATTATCTCCTGTAATCTCTATAATAAGGGCCGGAGTCCGCTATCATTCTTTGAGGAATGGCGGAGGCCGAGAGTATTGGAATTATAAACAAGTATAAACAAGGAGGTTTGATATGCCAGTATAGATTAGATCACCAGTACCATCAGATATTGAAATCGCCCAAGAGGCAGAAATGCTACCCATAACTGAGGTGGCCAAGAAAGCAGGGCTGTTGGATGAGGAGCTTGAGCTCCACGGCAGGTATATCGCTAAGATTGACTACGACAAAGTTTCTCTGTTTTTTACTTGATTCTCAGATGAGCTGTATAGGGTTTAAAACCCTGTGCAATTAAGTAATGGGAACCGGACGTAAAAATCTGACAGCGGGTTCCCGTATCTGTTAACTTTAATAGAGGAGGAATAGTATTATGGCAAAATATGACCCCACCAAACAGGAAGACTGGCAGATTGGAGAGCTCGCCGAAGAGGGACTGGATTTTAACCGGCAGTGCGACAAGATCGGCATCTTGCCAGAAGAGCGCATCCCGATGGGCCGGAAAATCGGCCGGGTGGAACACATGAAGGTCCTGGAGCGCCTGAAGGACGAGTAGGAAATATAATCTCCAAAAGGCTTTCAAGTGCTTATCGGGATCTTTTATCCGCCAGAGGGATGGATACCACTCCTTCTTATGGTTAAAAGAAAATATATGAGAACAAAGATGTTATCAAAAGACAGACCTTAATTCGATATATTTTGCTTTTGCATCAGATAACCAGTGGTATTCAGCTACATAACGCACTGCGTAGACGGAGACAGCGGCTGCTTCATAGACACTGCAGCATTCGGTTCATTGTGGGCCCACATGTGAAGGTAACGGTTATTTTATTGATCCTGCTCTGGAAGGATGGTAACCCTGGTATCCCTAAGGTAGCGCTTACCAACATTAAATATTACCTAAGAGAAGGCAGGATTATTTGGCTCTGCCTTTTTATCTATTAATCAAATAAATTGTGACATTAGCAGAATTTGAATATCTGGTACTCTGCAATAAATGACAGGTTTTTTAGACCTTAAATTATTTGGGATATCGTTTTTCAATAAGGGCAAATCCTTTTTCGGGGGTTTGCTCTTTTCGTTTTTATATGTAAAACAGTTAGAGTTGATTCAGGTTGATAGAATGGCAAGAGCGCACAATTAAAGGTTGGTCACTTTTCTTAAACAATCCAGAAAGGAGATTAAAATGGTTAAACTTGTTGTTTTCCACAGCGGAAATCCTGCTTGAAGAAATTGTCAAGCGGCCATAGGTGTGGCTAAAAGCATGAAAAAGCGTTTCGAAGACTCGATCGATTTAAACATTTATACAAATGACTCGGAAGAAGCTAAAGAAGTTGAGATCAAAGGTGCTACAAGCGTTTTTGTCAACGACGAAGCTGTTCTTCTTGATGTGGCATTATCAAATGAGAAAATGGAATCTTATTTAAAAGAAAAGATGTAATGCATTAATATTATGATATGACCTTTGATTGGTATAAAAAGTCAGGGCAACAAAGGGTCAGCGGCATAGCGTTTTGTGCTTTTTAAGAAATTTTGTGTTGAATCGGCTTTAACGGAGTACCGTTAACATGCCTGTTGCTGACTTCCAGCGTTATTTGCCATTAAAATTAATTTCGGTAAGGAGAGTCTGATCATGAACGTTCTATTTATT
>QNBZ01000231.1 GCA_003644295.1 Planctomycetota bacterium | reverse complement strand
GGCGTTGCCTTTTCGGGCTGATGTGAAAATACGCTACAATGATGGAGGTACTTCTGCGACTGTTTCTCCACAAGAAGATGGCGTTATTGTTGAATTTGATGAGCCGGTATCAGCCATAACGCCGGGTCAATTAGCCGTTTTCTATGTTAAAGAAGGAAAAAACAACAGGGTTCTCGGCGGTGGGTGGATTGCACGCTTGAGTAGCTAAGAAACGTTGAGTGATTTTCCAAGCTGCTTGTTAAACATACGCAGTTGAACATCAATTGCGCTTAACGCCCAATCAATATAATGCAATTTATGTACCGGTTTGTGATGTCCCTCGTTCATCAGCCCGGTATGAACCGTCTCGACAAAACGGTTTATTATCTGGTGACTGATTGGCGTGGGTTCGGCAGCCCATTTTTTTAAATCTTTATACTGCTGACGCAGCTTCCTGCTGCCCTTTAGCTGCTCGGCGCTTAGATAATCAGCCGGGTTGTAAGCCAACTGGAGACCTTTTAGGCACAGGATTAACGGCTCATAATTGGCGCGCTCTTCCAGACGAATAAATTTGTACTGCTGAATATAGGTGGTCGCCTGGGCTGGCGGCTTGTCTGCGATTTCATCTTCACCAAGATACCATTTGCGCCTACTGGTCCTGGCAAAGACAAGCTCTTCGCTGTGTTTGTCCCTTTGCTCTGCTTCAGGAAAGGGCTGCATTATTTCGTCATAGCCCATTCTTGAGACCCATAGTTTGCCGGTGTTTCTTCGTTGGAGACCCCCGCCAAGTATGAGCAGGCACTTAACAAAACCCAAAGGCAAAACTTTTTGACGGCCAATTTGGTTTTTTCGAAGCTGAAAAGAAAGATGCAGACTGTGCGGGCGGACGTTGTAGAAAACGACAATCTCGTGTACTAACTGGTTCAACAGCCAGGGGTCTGCAGTTGCTGGTCGAGACAGTTCGCCGACGATGTTGAGTCGGCCCGGGGCCAGTTCCAGAAATCCAAGCCGACGCGCATAGTCGGTTGAGCCGGTGTGGTCGTCAATGTAGCCGCCAAGCTTCCACGACAAAACATCCAGACGAAAATCGTGAAAATACCTGAATCCGTCATATACAGGGTCGATTTTTTTATGGATGCTTCTGTGCGGCTCAACAGCCGCATAACCGATGTTGCTAAGTTCAATCTCGGCGCCGAGCGGTACAAGGCCAGGCTGAAAGTTAGAACGAATTCGCTCCAGATGCGCACGGCAGACGCGAGGGTCAAAAATACTATCCGCTGCCCGCACCGCATATTTAACGTAGTCGATAAGGTCGTATTTACTATATGGCATCGTCTCAACTGCCCGTGCAATAACCAAATCAACCGAATGAGTATTGGCATTCATCATTTGCAAGGCCGCAAGGATGCTAATCGACCGTTTGAAATACCTTTCCGAGGTACGCATATGCTCAAGCTCGAAGCGGTATCTGGACTGAATCTTTTCCTCAAACTGATTGAGCAGAGTTTGCTTTATAACCAGAGCCAGATAATTCTCGATATAAGCCTGTGCCTGTACATCGTCGTATAAATGCTTTATGCTTGGTCGCGGCCGGTCAAGCTCGTGTTCAAGATAATAATCACTAACGGCGTCGGCACGATAATGACTTATGACTAAATCACGCTCGGTGGTTCCGAGCAGTTCTCTATCCGCTCGGCGTTCCAATTCGGCATCGACGGTTCGCTCGCCGGGACGAGTATGCTTCTTAATGAATTTCGCAATGCGCTTGCGGAGCCAAAGTTCATGTATCAAGTTGACGTGGAATCTGTCGCCGAAGTGTTTTTTCATCGATTCGTGGCTTGCCAGGTACGCCTGGGCTGCAACAAGTCCGCCGGCAGTATTGACGTTAACAGATTCCCTGTCGTAGCGTTTTCCTTCGTACTTATCGATTTCGGCCATCGCCGAATCAGGAACACCGTAAATTACAAGTCCCTCAATTTTTGAAGATGGAGCCGAGACAGCATAGAAATAGACATTATCTGGGCTGACTTTTCGATAATGCGGCAGCAAAGCGGGCTCTGCTAAAAGGGTCTCTTCGTCTGTTCGAGATGGTTTTTGAGTAAAACTTAAACCGCTGACGGATTTGAATATGCCCGGCTCGCGCAACGAGCCGTAGATGAACAAATTGACCTTCGCTTGGCTCATTTATTTCAATAAATTCTTACAATCTTTGAGTGTGGGTAATAATAAGCAAGTATCTGCCCTGCTTTTTTGCCCTGCCTTGCCATTCCTTCGGCTCCGCACTGGCACATTCCAACACCGTGGCCGTAACCTCTGCCAGACAGAAACGCCCACTGATTACCCATATTCAGTATTTTGCAAATTGTACTTTTCAATTTACGACCAGTCGGGTCAATCGTAAGACGCAAGTCCTCGGCTCGTATGGAGTCGCTTTTGCCGGTCGAGCCGACCAGCTTGACAAGGGTCAATCTGGAAAATCCTTTGTAATCGCTTTGTCTTACCGGAACGATACCTTTAATTTTACCAAGTTGCTTTAACTTCGGATACCTCCGCAACAAACTGTTGGTAACATCAGCTTTATCAAATTTAGCCATAGGCCAAAAGAAGAAGCCGGGTTTGGCTACATTCTTGCAATAAGGGCAGGGGACGCCGACAAGCGGTTCAAAAGAATCGCCGAACACGTATTTGCTATTTTCGGTATGGCCACCACAGGATGAGCTGTAGTAAGCGGGAAAAATATCTTCGGTGCCGTCTGTTTGTCTGCAAACCAGTACCTGGCCATAAGTTTTGTTGACGGCATTCCAAATATTAGGCGATTCTGCCTTGACGCCGCGATATGCTTGATTGGCCTGTGTTTTCCTGATATCCCAGCAGCGGCGGCTGCCGAAACGCTTTTTGATATACAGGCAGTAAGTTCTTGCTGCGATTGCCTGAGCCTTCAGTGCCTCCGGCTCCCAGTAACTGTACATCTCGGCACCTACTACGCCGGCTAAATACGGCTCAATTGGGACAAGGTTTATAACATCAAAAGAATGCCCGTCCGGATTTATTATGAACTGTAATTTCCCACGATAATCGTTACCGTTCAGGTTAAAAATATACGGAGCTTCAGGCAGAATAACCGTTTTATTGTCGGTAATGGCATAGTTGGCGATGGTAATTTTGGCGTTAAATATCTCTGCTTTCGTTACTGCGTTGGGTTTATCGAAGTGTGCACTTATGTTTTGGGTCCGTGAATTGATGATACAAAATGGCGAGTCAAACTTTAACCGGCAGCTTTTAACATCATCAAGTAGCAGTACCCTCACCCAAAATTGTGGTTCTGCATCCATCTGCGTAGTAGGCGTAGTAAGTTGCCTTTCCACACAGCCGCCAAGTATCAACAGCCAGAACAGAAAAGCTATCCGAAGCAATTGATTATTGATTATTTTTAATTGATTATTTTTAGTGTTTTTATCAATAATCATTTATCAATAATCATTTATCAATAATCATTTATCAATAATCATTTATCAATAATCATTTATC
>QNBZ01000230.1 GCA_003644295.1 Planctomycetota bacterium | reverse complement strand
GACTGTACTTTCCAAGAAAATTGACATTAGCTTAGCTTTTTAACAACTGATGCTTTAAACAAAAATGGCTCACCCTTCCGATGTTTTCCTTAGAACAAGAAACATTTGGAAAGGAGAGCCAATATTGACTAAATGGATTTTTCCAAACTACCGGTAAGTAATCATCATCGCTCTTAGCTCTGTCCTGCATCAACGCTCAGCATAGCGACTGGAAACGATATTCACAGCCATGTCCTTTGTCAAAGCCAGGAAAACTGAAAATATAGCGACCAAATTGTTTGAGATTGTGATACACAGAACTTACAAAAACACAAATACTGTTCTTGCAGCTATTGATGATAGCCCCACACCGATATACGGTCCAAAGGTTTCCGGTGCTGGGATTCACCGTAATCCTACACCTACGCCTGAAGGCAGGAAGTCGAGGATTTCAAAAATATCATTGTTCACCATTTTATTCTCAATAGTGTTTGTTGCCACCGGCTTGGAAATGCGCAGTAACTCTTCTCGATAGTACTCTCTTTCCGGCTGGCTGAGCGTTATCGTTCGATTTCTTGCTGCACGTGTTTTATCCACGCCGGTGTCCTCTTAAGCCGATTCCTTTTTGATTTTTTGCTTTGCTGTGGACAGCTCAGCTTTGCCTTCGACAATGTCGCGGGTGATTACGTACTTTCCGGGCTTTGGCTCTTCGGGCAGTCGATACATTAAATCAACCATCAGCTCCTCGGTAATCGCCCGCAATGCCCTGGCGCCGGTGTCTCGCTTGAGAGCTTTTTGTGCCAGCGCGTGTAAGCTGTCTTTTGTAAATTCGAGTTCGGCCTCTTCCATCTCGAAGAACTTTTGATACTGCCTGACGAGCGCATTCTTCGGCTTGGTCAGTATGTCTATTAACGCATTTTCATCGAGTGCCGACAGCGTGGTAATCACCGGCAATCGTCCCACCATTTCAGGAATCATTCCGTATTCGATGACATCTTCCGGTATCACCTGTCCGATTATATCACTGTACTCGGCCTTTTCGTCGCTTTGGCCTGTCAGTTCCGAATCAAACCCTATCATTTGTTTGCCAAGTCGTTTTTTGATGACATTTTCCAGCCCTACAAAAGTTCCGCCGCATATAAACAGAATGTGAGTGGTATCGATTTGTATGTAGGATTGTTCCGGATGTTTTCTTCCGCCCTGCGGCGGAATGTTGGCGATTGTTCCTTCAAGCATCTTTAACAGCGCCTGCTGAACACCTTCGCCGGAGACATCTCGGGTAATCGAAACATTTTGGCTTGTCTTGCCGATTTTGTCGATTTCATCTACATATACTATGCCTCGCTGGGCGGCTTCTATATCATAGTCAGCGGATTGCACTAATCGCAGCAGGAAATTTTCAACGTCTTCTCCGACGTATCCGGCTTCGGTAACGGTAGTAGCATCGCATATTGCGAACGGCACTTTCAAAGAGCGAGCAAGTGTGCGGGCGAGTAGCGTTTTGCCCGAGCCGGTTGGGCCGATTAGCAGAACATTAGATTTGTCAATTTCAACATCGCTGTCGTTGCTGTCGGTGTGCAGAAGACGCTTGTAGTGATTATGCACCGCAACGGAGAGATATTTTTTAGCATGTTCCTGGGCGATTACATACTGGTCGAGATATTCTTTTATTTCTCTGGGCTTGGGCATTTCTTTGAGACTGATTGCTGGGCTGCCGATGGATTTGTGGCTTTGACGGATGATGTTGTGGCATAAATCGACGCATTCCGGACAGATAAAAACGTTGTTCGGTCCCTCGATGAAGGTATCGGCCTTACCTGCCGCTCGGCCGCAAAAGCTGCAAATTGCCCTGGGTTTTCTGCTATTTGTTCGTTTGGCCATTTTTGTTTTCCTGTTCTCAAAATTCACTATCAATTGATTATCGATTTTAGCATTCGGTTTTCTTTTTATCAATAATATTTAGCCACCAGTTTCACTGGGAGTTTTCCGCGTCTGTTTTAGTAAGCTCAGTTTTTCAGACCACAACGGCGGAATGTCGGCGAAACTATTTTCAAGTATTTCGATGGTATGTCGAAGCTGCTGTTTGTTTGTCTGCGGCCATTTAGCCAGACAGGCAAGTTCATAAAACTTGGCTCGCCACCATTTCCAGCTTCGACTGTTTGACGAAGCCGATTCTTCTTTTCGTACCGCACATATTTCAGACCACAGTTCAGCAGCTTTTTGAAATTTACCCTCTTCGGCAAGCACTCTTGCCCTGCACCGAATAAAGTCAATATCGTTGCTAAAACCGGCTTTGGCTATATTATGAAGCATCTGTTCAAAACCGGACAACTCTTTTTCCGTTTTTGTTGCCGAAAAAACAGATGTTTCAATTAAGAATAAGCCCGCTCTTTGTTTCAATTGCCCTTCAAGGCAATCGTAGCA
The DNA here is from genome assembly GCA_003644295.1 of Planctomycetota bacterium. Taxonomy (GTDB): domain Bacteria; phylum Planctomycetota; class Phycisphaerae; order Sedimentisphaerales; family Anaerobacaceae; genus B140-G9. The sequence goes on along the minus strand of QNBZ01000230.1, from coordinate 1,111 downwards.
GAATTGAGCCAACTTTTTGCAACTCTTCATAAAGCTTAAATCTTTTTCAAACTGGTCGATTTTTTCTGTAACTTCCAAAAGTAACTCCATCGCTTCACCGGCATAGTCGCAACAGCCCGGCTTGATTGCCTTAAGCAGGCAACGAACCGACTCGTCTAATTTACCTATCCGCCGTAGAGCTGTCGATTTGAGAACGTTCAGATTTGGGTCGTAGTCGGTCTCGGCCTTATTTAAGATGTCCAAAACCTTTTGAGATGCGTTCTCGTATTCTGATTCCAGAAGTAGCCGGCAATATATGGTTATTGCCTCTGCCCGGAGTCGACTGTCAGTTTCATTTTTCCCCGGACAGTCAGCGATTAGCTCATTTAATCGCCGGCATAGTGCGTGATACTGTTTCTTGTGCAGATTGCCTTGTCGTATTGTTTGTATTATCAGGTCCAATCTCGCTCTGTTACGCCGGCTTCCGGTGGGGCGGTTTGCTATTTTCTCTAATAGGGCTGTACTTTTTTCCTCACAGCCGCAATTATTCAGTACGATAGTATAAAGATACTCTAGTTCTTCATCGATTTTTTTGCCTGCTATAGCGCTGTAATTCTCAAAAGCTCTGAGTGTAAGCGGACAGTGAGTTGTATCCTGTGCCAATAAATTGTAAGCGAGTTGTGCAGCCTGCTCGGCGATTTTATCCGGCTCGATATCCAGCCGGTCGCTTTTTTGGGCTTCCTGGAGTTTGCTTGCCTTCATCAGATAATCAACAGCTCTGGCCGGTGACGAATCCGCCGATTTAACTGCTGCAACATAAAGTATTAAAGGGGTTTGAAACTTCTCTGTTGCTGAGAGGTAATCCAGCAGCTTGCTGTGGTCTTCGGTTCTATTTTTCCAGACGGTCTCGACAGCCAATTCAGCTTCAAAAACACTGATTGGCTGTAAACTCTGCTGTTGTGCGATACGACTGGAAATATCCGATAGGATTAGCGAGCCGAGGAAATCCTGGATTTGCGGAAAGAGTTTTGCGGTTCTTTCAAAAACTTCGGGCTGATTTAGCTGTCGTTGCAGAAAGGCCAAGGACAAAACCAGTTCAAAATCGTCTTTACATCTACTTTTTGCGATTGCT
>QNBZ01000229.1 GCA_003644295.1 Planctomycetota bacterium | reverse complement strand
ACTTTTCTCCTGATACCTGGTTGAAGGCTTAATCGTGATAATTGTTCTCTGATTCTATCGTACTCTCCCATCAGTTCTAAATCTTCGAAAGAATACTCTGTTTGTTGTGCCTTAACACTCGGACATAAAATCTCTGATTTCATTTTTAATAGAATAGCAGCAACTAACACAACCTTAGCAGGAATTCTGAAATCCAATATCCTCAAATTCTCTATATACTTCAAGAAAGAATCAGTCAATTTAATTAAATCAACATTCCAAGGATCAATCCCTTCTATGCTAACGATATTGCGGATTAAATTTTCCCAAGATTGTTGTTTTATTATCATTTGTAGAAGATTATGTTCTTGCATATCATCCAGCCTTCATCTCAGGAAGCTCTAAACCAAGGATTTTAGATTCTCCATTCTCCATCGACACACCATAGACTCTATCTCCTTGTTTTATCGTGTAATCATTATGAGTGATAACGATAAACTGTTCTTTCTTCGATAATTTTTTTATCATCTCTGCAATTTTCCTCGTGTTGACTTTATCCAGGGCTGCATCTACTTCATCCAGAATATAGAAAGGAGCTGGTTTGTATTTTAGGATTGCGAACAAGAAAGCTAAAGCTGTTAAAGTCTTTTCTCCACCAGACATTGCGTCTATGTTTAATAGATTCTTCCCAGCAGGGTTAGCTTGAATCAACAACCCACTTCGAATATCTAATGGATTCTCTAATTGCAAAGAACCCTCACCTTTTGCTATCTCTTTGAATACTTCTCTAAAGTTTTTATCGATAGCTCTCAAGCATTCATAGAATACTTCTTTTTTCTTCTCCTCTATCTTTTCGATCATATCCATAATAGCTTGTTTTTCATTCCTGATTTCATCATACCTTGATTTTAACTCATCAAACTCACCCTTAAACTTATCGTATTCTTCTATTGCCTTCATGTTGACCAAGCCTAGAGCATTCAAAGAGAAAGTTGTTTGTCTTATTTTTTCTTCGAGAACATCTGGTTTTTCATCCACATACTCTACTTTCTCGTATCTCTCAACCTCTAATCTCAAACTGTTCATCTCAGCCTCTGTTTTTGCTGCTCTAATCTTCAACTTGTTTATTTGATCCAATAACCTGACTCTTTCCTCGAATTTCTCGTTTCTTTGTAGTTTCATACTTTCTAGTTTTTCATCGATTCTCGTTCTTTCATTCTCTAAATCAATAACATCTTTGCTTTCTTTTTCCAAACTTTCTCTTAAATCATCCATTTTCTGGTTTAGTTGACCTATCTCTATTCTCAAAAAATTGATCTCTTCCTCTAGGTCTTTTTTAACTTGTTTATATTCTTCCAATTCAACATCAGAAGCTACCTCTTCTCTTTTTCTATAATAACCACCAATCATTGCCCCAGTTCTTTCAGCCAAGTCTCCATCAAAAGTAACCATCCTTATTTTTCCTATCCCTAATTGTCTAGCAACTCCCAAGTTCTCGACGATTATCGTATCTCCGAAGATGTGTTTGATAGCAGGAGCATACTTCGAATCAAACTTTATTAAATCAGTAATCAAACCAATAACACCTGGTCTTTTCAGGATTTTCTTTTGTTGATCTTTCAAAGTTCTTGATTTTATTCTGTCTAAAGGTAGAAAAGTGGCTCTTCCTATTCTTTCTCTTTTCAGATAATTAATGCATTCTATAGCTGTGCTAGCATTATTGACGACTAGATTCCAGAGCCTAGAACCAGCAGCGACTTCTACTGCTGCTCGATATTCTTTTGGTATTTTTATCAGGTCAATAACAGCCCCATGAACACCTGGTCTTTTCAAGTTTAGAATCGTTTGTATACTCTTACTGAGAGAACCACTCCTTTTCTGAAGAGATTGTAACTTTTCGATCATCTTGTTGATTCTTTCTATCTCTCTCTCATCAGACTCTATCCTGTCTTTGTTCCTGAGTATTTTATTCTTGATATCCTCGATGTCTTGTTTTATCCCAGCTTCTTTCGAACGAATGAATATTTTCTCTATGGTTTCTTGTCTCTTTTTTTCCTCTAACTCTATTTCTTTCTCGAGTTGTTTGATTTCTTCTTCTAGTTTTTGTATCTGTGTCTCATTCTCTTTAATCTGTTCCTCTATCGTCTTGTATTTTTTTTCTTCAATTTGGAATTTTTTGTAAGCTAAAGAAGCGTTCAGTACTTTCAGCTTTTCCACTAACTCTCTGTACTTTAAAGCAGTATTCCTGTCCTGTTCTAGTTCTTGCAGCCTTTCGAGTCTTTCTGTCAGGATAATCTCAACTTCTCTTAACTTTTGTTCAACGATATCAAGATTCTTCTGGGCCTTCTCTTTCTTCTCATCATAAAGGCTGATACCAGCAACTTGATCTATAATCTCTCTTCTCTCTTCTGGGCTCATGTCTATGACTTGACTCACATCACCTTGCATGATGATGTTGAAACCGTCAGGATGTATTCTTGCGGAGGATAATAATTCTAGGACTTTTTCTCTCGTCGTTGTTTTTCCGTTGATTTTGTAAACACTGATTCCTTTCTTGTTTATCTTCCTTTTTATAGATACTTCAGGTGTTTCTAGAGGAAAGACTCTGTCAGAGTTATCAAACCATAAACTAACAGAAGCGTAATCAGAAGGTGGGATACTAGCATTACCATGGTATATTAACTCATGAAGCCTGTCAGCCCTCATGGATTTTGTAGAAGTTCTTCCTAGAGCAAAGCAGACAGCGTCTAGTATATTTGTCTTACCACTACCATTCGGACCACAAAAAACCGTAAATCCTGGTAGAATTGGTATAGATACTCTTTTCCTGAATGACTTAAACCCTTGCATAGTTACCTTAGTAATCCTTGTTTTCATACCTCTTACACCAATATATTACTAAACAAGATATAAGCAGTCAGCCAGACCAAGACATAGGTTAAAAACATGTCTGATAGCAATGCTTTTACCACTTCAACAGGCTTTCTAATTATTGTTTCTCTTTCTATTAATATTATTGTTAACAAATAAAGTATAAAAACTAACCCAAACATCAAGACAAAACTTGTCAGATAAAGGGAGATTGCTCCGAGTATACATCCTAAGATCGTGTAGAATATAGCCATTATTTGTTCTTTTTGAATGTTCATGTTAATATTATTTTCTTCACGATTATAAATTATCAGGAATCAAAAAAACATACATGTCGAATGAACTCTATGTCTGGCTCTCCAAGCTACTAGATATATCTTTAGAAAACGTTATGTTTCCTAACGTTATCCTAACAGTAATACTTCCTTTTCTCATTAATTTCATAGCTTTCTACGGTCTTCTGGATAGACTCAAGATATTCGGGAGAAGAACATCAACCAATCAAACCATCAACTTGATACTAGCGAGTCTCATTTCTTTTTTTGTTATCAAACTTGGTTTCATTGGATATGCTGTTGCTAGTGTTGGTATAGCTTATTTGTACATTAAGAATGATTTGCTACGGTTGGGTTTTATCCTAGGGATGTGTTTGGCTTATTTTGTTGTTGTTTATTATTTGGTT
>QNBZ01000228.1 GCA_003644295.1 Planctomycetota bacterium | reverse complement strand
CAGCCATACCTCTTTTTATGATTTTAAACAATAATAAATCTTCATGAAAGTTGTTGGTACAGACCTAACGGGAGTTGAGACTAGACAGACTGGATTTTGTATTCTTGATGGCATGAAAGCTAAGACTTTAATCCTACATTCTGATAAAGAAATCATCCAAAAGATCGAAAAAATAAAACCAGGTATTATAGCAATAGACGCTCCACTCAGTCTACCAAAAGGAAGAAAAACTATCGATGAAAGGACTGATGTTCACTTGAGAGAATGTGATAAAGAGCTTTTGAGAAGAAGAATAAAATTCTTCCCGATTACATTAGGTCCTATGAGATTATTAACAAAAAGAGGCATCGAACTAAAAAAAATTCTAAAGAAAAAAGGATTTCTAGTCATAGAAGCCTATCCAGGTGGTGCTCAAGATATCTGGAAGATTCCAAGAAAACAAAAAGGATTAGAAAAATTAAGAAAAGGACTAGAAAAACTGGGTATAAAAGGGTTGAGAAAAGATATGAGCGATCATGAACTCGATGCTGTTACTTGTGCTCTAGTTGGAAAATATTTTTTGGAAGGAAGATGTGAAGTGTTAGGAACATTAGATGATGGGATAGTTATGCCAATAAAGAACGATTAAATATCCTAAAATTAAATTCAATTCATGAAATCGAAAAAAATCATTATTTTACTTGTTGTACTGACTCTAATTCCTCTACTCGTGCACGCTAAATCCTACTCATACGATTACGTTAATGTTGTCTTGGATTTCCAAAAAAATGGATCGATAATAGTCAGTCAAGAAAGAGCATATGATTTTAGAGGAAGTTTTTCTTGGGCATTCATGGATCTTGAGAAAAAAGGTGCTGAAGATATTGATTTTTTAATGATTAAAGACTTGGATAAGGAGGAAATTCTCACTTTTGAAACAGAGGAAGATTCAAGTCATGTGAAAGCGACTTGGCATTACAAAGCTCAGGATGAGGTGAAAAGATTCCTAATCGTTTATGAAATAAAGGGTGGGATAAAAAGATACGAGGATGTAGCAGAATTCTACTGGAAGGTTATAGAAAATACTCATGAGTTTATAGATAATTTTAAGGCCGAAATAATACTACCAGAAGAATCTCCAAACCTATTCAAGGTTTTTGTTCACTCGAGAGCAAAACCAGGAGAAATTAACTTTTCTGGTGATTATAAAAAAGCTACTGTCACAGTTGAAGATGTTCCAAAAAATTCTTTTGTTGAATTCAGGCTTTTAATGTCACCTTCTGTTTTTCCTAATGTTCCACTCCAGCAAAAGAAGATGTATGAAAACATTCTTCAAGAGGAAAGAAAGGCTTTTTCTAGGAATCCGATCGTGGTTGGCAAAAACATTTTTCTTTATTGTTTCATTTTTTTTATTCCATTCATACTCCTCATATTTTTTTATTGGAAGTATGGGAGAGAACCAAAAGTTGATTATGATAGAACATACGAGCATGATCCACCGAGAGACATACCACCCATGGCATTAGCAAACATTTTTGAGGCAAGAGAAACTTCTATCCGAACAGCAGGTCAAGGACTACTCGGTACTATATTCGATTTAGCTAGAAGGGGTTATCTGGAGATAAAAGAAGAGAAAGTAAAAACATTCTTTGGGCTAAGGGAAAGAACTAGACATAGATTTATCTTGACTAAAAAAGGAGAAAAAGAACTCAATAAAATTACGAAAACCCTTCTCAGTTTTGAAAAATCAGTTTTACTCTTCTTTTTCAAACCTAAAACAAAAACCGTAAAAGAGGTTACGACTGATGAGCTCAAATCCAGAGCAACAAGACATCAAACAAGAATAAGATCAAAAATACTCAAAATAAGTAAAGATGCGCGAGAATGGTTTGAGAAGAATTATTTTCCTTTAAGAAACAGGAAAAGCGAAAAAATGAGAAAATATTTTACGATATTCACTATTCTGTTCTATTTCATATCTTGCTTTTTCTTTCTGTCAATACTACCGTTTTATGGTTTCTATCTAATTCTTGGATCAATTTTTTCTGGTATCATTCTAGTCATACTCGCAAAATCAATATCTCAAAGAACTCCAGAAGCAACACTAGAAGTAAAAAGATGGCAGGCATTCAAACGTTTTATTTCAGATTTTTCTGCTATGAAAGATGCTCCTCCTACCCTCTTGCACATATGGGATCAGTATCTAGTCTATGCGATAGTACTTGGTGTAGCACAAAAATTACTCGAAAACATAAAAAACCTAAGTCTAGAAAGAAAGCAAGCTGTAGCTGGTGTTATATGGTATCACGGAACTACTCCAACTCCAACTGGAACAATATCCCCAGAGAGTTTTTCAATCCTCTCTAATAGCCTTTCAAGTACGATAAGTGCTCTTAGTTCTTCTACATCTGTTGGTGGTGGGTTTTCTGGGGGCGGAGGTGGGGGAGGAGGAGGCGGAAGTTCAGGGGCAGGTTAATCAATTTATTATTCTAAAACCCATATAATTTTCATGCCGAAGAAAAAACATGATATAGAAGAAGAAGTTGTCGAAGAATACAAGGATTTTCTTGAAAAGTTGTATGATCGATCCAAAATATACAGGAATCTTGTTTTTATGAGTAGGGTTGCGAGGATGATTTTCTATCTTATTCTTGGTGTTTCTATAATATTCGTTGTTCTCTCAGGAAAACCTCTAGTCACTACAGAAAAGATTATTTACACACTTTCTAGTCATCCTGTCGGAAAAATACTTGCCGTAATCTTTGGGTTTTTGTTAATAATATACGGAATTGAAAAGCCTAGAGGTTAATCTACAATCAATGAACTGTATTCCTTCAATTCAAGTACTTGTCTTTAAACTTGAACATCTGGAAGATCTAATACAAAATACCTATACCATTTACCGCAATAGTTAATTTAGTCTAGAAACCAATGTTCTCATAACCATCTATCTTGTCTGTCAATTCCTTATCAAAGAACCAACTATCGAATACATAAGCCGATACAGGAATCTTTTTTCAGCCACATCCACTAACTCACAAGCTAAATCTATCCCTTCTCTTAAAACTGAATTGTGGGTTTGTTTTCAGAATGGTCAAACACATAGTCTATACCCTCTATCTTCTTACCAGTTTATGGACTATGCTATCATCTATGCTTACAACACCATTCTTGTTCCATCTAGTCTGTGAATGTTCCTGGAGTAGCTGAATTCTTTTCTCATTAACTTCTTCTTCATCCCAATCAGACTCTGTCAGGAATCTGTTCAGACTACTCTGGTCTTTACCATCCAAGATACCATCCAAGAACATGGAATTGACCGTAGATATCGTAGCTTTATCCGATACTATCAATCCTGTTAGGTATTTCTCTATGTTTTTTAACTGTGGTATAGAAAGTCCCAAATCCAGATTCTTTACGTGTATTCTAACAACAGGGGCATTTCAACGATTGGTAACATTTTTTCACCTCAGGCATTTTTTAACACCCCCCAACATGTATTTCTATCTGACAGAAGAAATAGTTTATATTAAAAAACGCAAAAGTTTAGTTATAATTATGGT
>QNBZ01000227.1 GCA_003644295.1 Planctomycetota bacterium | reverse complement strand
TTTGCGTATTCAGCCGCAATGTTATTTGTGCTTGATGTGCTGTTATAGACGATGACTTCCCTGCCGATGAGTTTAGTATTCAGATTAGCTTTAATGTTATCTGGGGATAATGGAGCTGATACAATACCCGTCATATAATCTTTTCAATCGTAAATCGAAAATAGTAAATAGTTAACTTGACTGAGTTTTTAGTTGTCATTTTAACTGTGAGATTCTTCACTACGTTCAGAATGACAGGGCCTGTATGTTTTTACTATAGCAACATTTATACAAAAGTCAGTCAAGTTGAGTAAATAGTAAATCTATTTTACCTGTCGAGGCCGATGTCAACTGCCGCTGCCGAATGAGTGATTGCGCCTACGGCGATTCTGTCAATACCGCATTGGGCAATAGCTGAAACGCTGTTTAACGTTATGTTACCCGAGGCCTCAAGCAACGGCTTTTTGTCTTTGCTGCACATCGCATTTCTCATATCAACAGCGTGTTTCAACTGCCACTGTCCCATATTATCGAGCAGCACAATGTCGATGCCCGGAATTTTCAACACATGGTTAAGTTGGTCATCGACATGGTCAACTTCCACGGCAACGAACTTAACACCCTTTACTTTCCTGGCTTCACGAATTATTTTTCTTAGTTTCGGGTAGAAGTTCCTTCCGAGTTGTGCCAGGTGGTTATCTTTAATCAGGATACCGTCATACAATCCGATACGGTGATTGTGTCCCCCGCCGCACCGAACTGCGTATTTTTCCAGCATTCGCCAGCCGGGCATTGTTTTTCGAGTATCGTAAATTTTTGCTTTCGTGCCTTGAACGGCCTGCACATATTTGGATGTAGTCGTGGCTATTCCGCTGAGTCTTTGCAGGAAATTCAGCATAACTCGTTCGGCACTTAGCATAGAGCATAAAGGGCCTTCGATTGTAGCGATTTTGCCGCTTATGTGAACTCTTTCGCCATCATTTGCGCGCACTTTTAATTTTAGTTTTTTGTCATAACGTCTCAAAATCTCTTTGGCGATATCCATTCCGCAGACAACTATTTCTTCACGTGAGATGATGTTTGCTTTAGTGATGGCGTCGTCTTTGAAGAAAAGCTCACTGGTCATATCGCCTTGGCCAAGGTCTTCTTCGATTGCCATCTGGATTAGGGGTTTAGCTTTTTCAATGTTCAGTTTTTTCATCTTTTATTCATCTTTCTCTACGCACTCTACGGCTTAATTTTTTCTTTCTACTCGATTCAACCAGAACTAACTCCGGCAGTTCCTTCAATTCTCGCAACTGGTCTCGCAGAAAAGCCGCCCGTTCAAAATCAAGGTTTTGTGCCGCCTCAAGCATCTCCTTTTCAATCTGACAGGCCAATTCGACTTTTTCGTATTCGTCTGCCTTGAACTGAACCGCCTTTTGGGCGGTGGCCCTGGCCTTTATTTGCTCAGATAAGCCCCTGCGAACTTCCTTCCTTATCGTTTCAGGCGTAATATTATGCTCTTTATTGTATTTTAACTGAATTTTACGGCGTCTTTCGGTTTCGTCAATAGCTTTTTGCATCGATTCGGTAACTCTGTCGGCATACAGAAAGACAGTAGCGTTAACGTTCCGGGCCGTTCTGCCGATTGTTTGCACCAGCGAGGTCTGACTTCGCAGGAATCCTTCCTTGTCAGCGTCAAGGATTGCTACTGCTGAAACTTCCGGCAAATCCAGTCCCTCCCGCAACAGGTTTATGCCTACCAAAACGTCAAATTCACCTTTACGCAAATCACGCAGTATCTCAATTCTTTCGAGGGTGTCAATTTCACTGTGCAGGTAGCGACATCTAAAGCCCTTCTTCGTTATGAAGCCGGCTAAATCTTCAGCCATCCTTTTTGTCATTGTTGTAACGAGAATTCTTTCTTTTGTCCTGACACGCTTTTCAATTTCACCAAGAAGGTGCGGAATTTGATTTTTAGCAGGGCGTACAAATATTTCCGGGTCCACCAGGCCGGTGGGTCTTATGACTTGCTCGACGACTTCATTGTTGCATTTTTCCAACTCGAACGGCCCGGGCGTAGCGGATACGAAAATAACGTTAGCCCAGTTCTGCTGAAATTCTTCAAATCGCAGCGGCCTGTTATCAAGAGCGCTGGGCAGCCGAAAGCCATGTTCTATTAAGACCTCCTTTCTGCTTCTGTCACCGGCCCACATTGCCTTCAACTGCGGAATGGTAACGTGCGATTCATCTATGAACAATAAAAGGTCTTTCGGAAAGTAGTCAATCAGCGTGTACGGTCTGGCTCCGGGCGGCAAGCCAGATAAGTGCCTTGCGTAATTCTCAATCCCGCTACAGTAGCCGACCTCCTGCATCATTTCAATATCGTACATTGTTCGGGCCTGTAACCGCTGTGCCTCTAACAGTTTGCCTTGCTGACGGAGTTCGCCCAGCCGTTCTTTTAGTTCTGCCTTTATACTCTCTACGGCTGGCGCAATCCGGTCGGTGGGCATAATGTAGTGCTGGGACGGATATATGAAAACCTGATTTTCCACGGCAAGAATCTCAGCAGATACCGGATTTATGTAGCTGATTTTTTCTATCGTATCACCGAAGAATTCAAAGCGAACGGCAAAGCATTCGTAAGAAGGATACAATTCAACCACATCGCCGCGAACCCTGAACGTTCCTCTGGCAAAATCGATGTCGTTTCTGGCGTATTGCAGGTCTGCGAATCTGCCGAGCAGTTCGTTTCTATCGACGCAATCACCTGTGCGCACAGCTACCACTGACGCCTTGTAATCCTCCGGCGAGCCGAGCCCGAAAATACAGGAGACGGAGGCCACTATAATACAGTCGTCTCTTGTCGAAAGACTGGTTGTGGTTGACAGACGCAATCGGTCAAGGTCAGCGTTCTTTGAAGCATCTTTTTCTATGTAAATATCGCGCTGCGGGATGTAGGCCTCCGGCTGGTAATAATCATAATAACTGACAAAATACTCGACGGCATTTTCAGGGAACAGCTCTTTGAATTCATCATACAGTTGGGCGGCTAACGTCTTGTTGTGGGATATAACGAGGGTTGGCCGATTGAATTGAGCTATGACGTTGGCCATTGTAAATGTTTTGCCGGAGCCGGTAACGCCCATAAGAGTTTGGAATTGTTTGCCTGTGCGCAGGCCTTCTGCAAGCCGTTCTATAGCTTGCGGCTGGTCGCCGGAGGGCTTGAAACTGCTGTTGATTTTGAATTTCACCATATTTCTACGATGAAAACGAAAACTCGCTAACGCGAACTAAATTATAATTTTTGCAATCTCCCGGTAAGTGAAAATCAGAAGGGAAAGAAGCAGTAATAAAAATGCCTTGATACCAATCATAATGCCGGCGACTTTTGCCAGAAAAAACCAGCTCAACAGCCGCGCAGGAACAAGAAATTTTGCAGGGTTGATTTTATCAAACTGCGGAAGTAACTTGATAATCGGCTCAACCGTATAAGAATAAAATCCGCTTATGCCTTCACCTAAAAAACTAAACGATTCGAGGATAAAACCACTGATGCTGCCGGTAAAGAAAATCACAAGACA
>QNBZ01000226.1 GCA_003644295.1 Planctomycetota bacterium | reverse complement strand
GAAAACGAATCGCTTATCCCTGAAAATGCTATCGATATGGATATGGAAACTCGTTGGAGCAGCGAGTTCTCTGATTCGCAGTGGCTCGAAATTGACCTGCGGAAAACCTATGAAATATCTGCTTTAACTATATTCTGGGAGGATGCTTATGCCCTTTCTTATGACGTTCTGACTTCTCTCGACGGCCAAAACTGGACAACTGTTTATAGTCAGAGTTCCGGTCAGGGCGGATACGAAGGTGTTGAATTCCAGACGGTAGAGGCAAGATATATTAAATTATCTTTTACGCAAAGAGCTACCGAGTGGGGCTATTCGATACGTGAAATTTCCATAGATGGAATTGATCTCTATGGTACATGTAATATAGGCGAGTTCGGCCTGCTTGAAGGCAAGTGGAAATTCCGGCTGGACCCCAACAATACAGGGGTTCAAGATGAGTGGTTTAATGAAGATTCTAACGGTGCAAACTGGACAGCGGAGATAGAGCTTGGAAAATCTTGGGAAGAGCAGGGTTACTCCGGATACGACGATTATGCCTGGTATAAAAAAGATATATTTATTCCGGCAGGATGGGCTGACAGCAATGTTGCTATAGTTGTTGGTGGTGCTGATGATGCCTATGCGTTGTATATTAACGGTCAGTATGTTGCTTCATTTGGCAGTATGTCTTCGGAGTCCACAAGTGTAGCTAACACCCTGACTAATTCGCTTATAAGAAACTATATTGTGCCGGGGCAGTTGAATGACTTTACTTTCCGTGTCTTCGATTTCTGGGGAGATGGGGGACTTTCCGGATCCCCGATAATGCTGGTACAAAATGGAGAACCGAACAGTATAGATTTTATCAAAAACAGATTGGACGCACAAAGTTATTACCAGATAAAAGCCAAGCCGTCGCAGAGTAAGTATTATCCAAACTGGGTGGGCGGTGAGCAGGCGTATTGGACGGTGGTCGGTGTTGAGGCAGATGCTGCTGAAAGTACATTCTGCGAGGACGGAATGATTCAGATGTACAATCGCGGCCCGTCTCTGATGCCGTTCATATATGATTCAGATGCAAATGAACCTCTTTTCTCTTACGCCGATTTCGAGCTTACTCAAACACTCGAAGAAGACTATCTGCCTATTCCGAAAGTGAAATGGGAAAACGATGACCTGATCCTTTCCCAGAAATTATTTACGACAGGGACAGCAGATAAATCCCTTACCTGTGTTCGTTATACGCTGGAAAACAAAAGCGGCGGCACATTGGATGGCAAGCTGTTTCTTACCATAAGCCCGTTCCAGGTAAATCCCTGCTGGCAGTGGGGCGGCGGAATGGCAAAGATAAAGAGCATCGAATACAATGAGAACAGCAAAACAGTGAAAATCAATGGCAAAGCCCGGTTGATTGCTTTGGAGGCCCCTTATAATTTTGGTGCGCGAGCGTATCTAAACGGCTACATCGTTGATGAACTCAAAACAGGAAGCATTACTTCTGTATCATCGGTTAACGACCCGTTCGGCTATGCTTCAGGGGCACTGCAGTATAACTTTGAATTAGCTGCAGGCCAGCAGAAGGAATACTTTTTTGTAATACCATTGTGCGACGATGCCAACACAATTTCAAGCATATCTACGCCAGCAGATTTTAACGACAAATACGCCGAAACGGTTAATCTCTGGGAAACCAAATTAAATCAGGTTCAGCTCGATATTCCGGACTATGAGATACTTGATACAATTAAAAGCAGCTTGGCTTATATCTTTATCAACAGAGACGGCCCTATGCTGCAGGCCGGTTCAGGCGCCTATGAAAAATCTTGGATTCGTGATGCGTGTATAACATCCTCAGCTCTTTTGAGAATGGGATACACTGAAGAAGTGAGGGCATACCTTGATTGGATTAGCGATTATGTAGATGAGCATAACGGCAAGGTTCCGCCTATTGTGATTGATGAAGACACCGTTGACCCTGCTTGGGAAAGCGTCTATGAGGAGTATGACAGTCAGGGCCAGTATATCTATACTGTTTTGCAGTACTATCTCTTCACAAAAGATGAGGTATTTCTTGAAGAGAAGTGGCCTACTGTCCTAAGTGTTCTTGAGTTTATGGAAGATTTGAGAGCGCAAAGATTGACCCCCGAATATGAAGGCGGTGAATTTTATGGGCTTTTCCCTGAATCCGTAAGCCACGAGGGCTATCTTCCTCCGCCTGGCGTACACAGCTATTGGGATGATTTCTGGGGTATTAAAGGCTGGGTTGACGCAAGGACTATCGCTGAGATTCTGGGTGAGAATGATTTGCTTGCCTGGATAGATGCTGAAACAGCGGATTTCAGGCAGTGTGTGTATGATTCGATTACACTTGTTCAGAGCTTAAAGGGTATAGATTTTATACCTGGGTGTGCGGAAAGGGGTGATTTTGATGCACCTTCTACTGCTATTGCTGTCTGGCCTACGGAAGAATCACAGTATCTGCCGCAGGATTCACTGCTCAATACTTTTGAGACATTTTGGAATGACCAATTTGCTCCCACTTTAGATGATGACCCGTGGTCTTATCCGGCATACGCCTTAAGGATATCCCATGTTTTTACGCGTTTAAATCAAAGGGACAGGGCGGTAAAAATGCTGGAGCAGTACCTGAAGCTTCGCAGACCTCTTGCGTGGAATCAATGGGCAGAAGGGACATTAGCTGATGACCGCAAGCCCTGGTTTATCGGAGATTTGCCGCATAGCTGGGTCGCTTCTATATATGTGAATTCTTTCCGGAGTTTATTTGTTTACGAAGAAGATGACAAATTAATTCTTGGCCACGGAGTTGATGGAGAGTGGCTGGACGAAGGTATCTCCGTAACGAATATGCCCACCTACTATGGCGATATAAGCTATGATATGACAAAGGTTGGCGATAATACAGTGGCAATAGAAGTTTCCGGCGCGGCAAACCCTGACAATGGTTTTGTATTCAAATCTCCATTTTTGGATAGAGAAATACAATTCGTAGAAATTAATGGTGAAAATGTGGGTGGATTTTCCGGTAATGAGATTCCCTTCGATACATTACCTGTGAGCATCTCTATTGTGTATTACGACTTGCCCACATGGGACTCCAACGATATAGGCAGCGTGCAGGCCACAGGAAGTTTGGATGCCAATGACGGTGTGTATACAATCGAAGCTTCCGGCGATGACCTGTGGGGTCAATTGGATGAAGGCCACATTGTATATCGCCAGTTAAGCGGTGATTGTGAACTTACCGCTCGTGTTGTCAGTATCGATTGGACAAATGAATGGGCCAAGGCCGGTGTGACTATCCGTGAATCGCTCGATTCCGATTCCAGGAATGCAACGATGCTGATGACACCGAGTGGACGTGCTTCGTTCCAACGGCGTTACCAGACTGCCGAATATACGTATGGTGATCCAATAGAGTGGAACTTATCTTTGCCTTATTGGGTTCGTCTCGTACGCACGGGTGATACATTTAAGGCGTATCGTTCTTCTGACGGCGTTTCGTGGACACAGCAGGGTAGTACTCAGACCATTTCGATGAGTGAAGATACCTATG
>QNBZ01000225.1 GCA_003644295.1 Planctomycetota bacterium | reverse complement strand
TCAGGGCTACTGCTGGTTCATTGCCAGCTACCACCTGTAATACTATTATGGCATCCTGTATGGTTACAAGATGGTCCCCATCCACATCACCTTTTTCTGGTGGCACATAGACAAATGATGCACAGTTGTCAGCTTCATTAGATTCTGTTATTTGATTCATTGGGTCAACACATATCTTTATTATCTTATCCTCTGTTCCTGCAAGCCATGCTGGAGCTATTTCTATAGGAGGAGGATCCCAGCTGTCTTGACCTTTTACTAAGACTGTGCCTTTTAATTCATCATCAACCAATATACCTACAGGAATCTCTTTCTGTTCCCACTGCTCCCACTGTTCGAAGGGAACATCTTCAAGCCAGAAGGAATAATTTATTACGTATTTTCCCTTATCTTGATCAAACTCCATATCAGCATTTCCAAGGTGTAGATTAATAAGCCCGGTTTCCTGAGGAACTACGCGACTAAAGCCTTCTGTAGTGGAGGTAACCCAGTTTGAATAAGAGACACTATCATATACCTGAAATAGAGGCTTATTAGATGCCTCTACTGTTAGCCCACATATCTCTTCCCACCAATTGTTTTCTACTCTTCCCCAGGTATATGGTTTGCCTTGCTCTGTGGTATAGGCAAGATTGCCAGAGTAATCATACAGCATAAGGCGATAATCAGCATAAGAGTTATATCCATGCACTCCACTCCAGTAATAGGTAAAATCCCATGAATGCATCGTGGCAATGCTGCTTTGCTCGACCACAGGCATATCAGATGAGCTGTTTACCCAGTCATATGAAATTATAGTATTTCCTTCTGCATCTTTTGCTTCAAACCTGTATTCACCTTGGACAGGTGCACCTGACTTGAATAGGAAGAAATATGACCCATTAGGATTGGGTATATATGGGATAAATCTACCATCATGCAAAAGGTCATAGCTATTCCCATCTGGATCAGTAACAGTAAGGCTTGTTATGGAGTCTGGTAATGTCCCATTGGGAACAGAAATGCTTACATTGAATACCGTATATACCTGACTGCTCTTATCCCCTATAACAGGGGCAGACGGCTTGATGCCAGGGAAGAAATAATCAGGATTGACCCTTGCCTTATATACTGCTGCCCAGTTAAAGAATGGTTTCTTGTTTTCAACATCAAGGGCTATCCAATTTGATCTTCCCTGATTACTGAATCCTCCCACAAAGAAGCTGTCTGCAGTCCTTACCTGCCATTGATAATTCAATCCTTCTTGGAGTACACCCTTAGGGACAACAATGGAGGTTGTCGCTATGAATGGAGATGTCCATACCGTATTTTCATCTGCATCCTTTATAACCACCCAGAAATAAATAGGTCTGTCCATACCCTGAGGAACTGACCAGCTAAGCACAGGAGAAAGAGGCTCACCAGTAGCCTTCATGGTGTTGTTATCCACACAGGGAATATCAAAAGCAGGTGCTACATATTCATAGGTGGTTTTCGTGTTTCCATCTCTGTCTTCAACCACAATTTTGTAGATCCCTGAAGCTGGTTTTCCATCTATATCTTTTTGAAAACGGCCTCTTGTGGCATTGTAGTCATCAGGGGTCAGGGAGCATAAAAGACTATCCTCTGGATCATAGACATTAATGTGATCTATAGCATCTGGTAAAGAACCATCAGGGTCTTCCACCCTTACACGGACACGTATTTTATCTTCTGAATTCCTGCTATGGGAGATACGCACAAGTTTGAAAAATGGTTTTTGAGTATCTAAATTCAAGAGAGCAGGCTCACCAATAGCCATCTTTTTTAACCCTGCATATACATCAAAATTGACAGGGCTTACTGCATATACCACATAGGAATAGTCATGATCTGGTGTTAGAACACCTTCAGGCACATCCACAGAAGTGCCTGCTACCACATCTGATACCCATACAACAGGACCATCACTGCTGTTTTTATGTATCTCAACCTGATACATCACAAACTGGGGTTTTTGTGCCTGATCAGGAAACCATGGCTGATAAGGCCACCACTCTATTTTCATTGAACCCTGCTCAGGCATCCATAAACTATCCTCTAAGAAACTCTGGCGCCATCCATACGGCACATACATCTCGGAGTCCATTGCCCAGAGCTGCCACTTATATGTATTGCCCTGCTTTAGCACTCCTTTAGGCACCTTCACAGATGTATTATATGTAACCTCTGACATCCATATCAGATTATTATTGGAATCAAATACCTGAACCTGATAAAGAAGATGTCCCTGATAATCCTGTGGCGCGGTCCAGCTAAGAACTGGTGCAAGGGGATCTCCTGATGCCTGAAGATTTGCTGGAAAGGTAGGGGGTTGTTCAGCAGCAAAATAGCATCTGCTTTCTGTGCTGTGTCCTTCTTTATCTGTTACCTTAAATACATATTCTCCCTTGGGCAATAGCGTAGGGATATCCTTTATATAAGCCATAAAGATAGGGTCATAATCCCCGCTTTGGAGTTCATACTCAGAGCCATTTGGGTCTGTAACTATTATGGAATCTATGGCATCTGGTAGCTTGCCTTCTGGAACAGCCACTGATGCAATAATCCTTGTTCCCTGTGTGTTTCCTTGTCTTAAAGATACTAATCTGCACAACATAAAGCGTGGGTTTTCCTTATCTACTGCATACATGGTTACAAGATTCAGGTCTGCATTATTGATCCCCTGTGCTGTTACTGTAAACGGGCCTGCCATATCCGAATAATCTCCATAGGTCCATGTCCCACTAAAGTCCTTATCCCACCATGCTGTTACAAATACCCTTGATCCAATAGCTAAATCATTTATGGTATATGTCATACCAGCCTGGTATTGGTCAGGATAGATTGTTTTAGACCTGATGCTATCTTCAGGGTCTAAGTCTGTCTCTCCCCCTTGATGTACTTTAAAAACACCTATCCGAATAACACCTTTGCCATTAAATCCTGGGACATTCAGCTTTCCTGAAATAGTCCCTAACTGTTTTGCGATCTGGATACAGGTGGTATTGTGGTCTTTACTGCTATTTACACTTAGATAATCTCCTTCAATAAAGGAGAGGTCAGGGATAGGTATCTTCCACTCCAAGCTACTTCCTGTTACCTTTGCATAGCCAGAATACTCTATTTCCCAAGGAGATGGACCTTTTACTAGCCATCCCTTTCCTGGGATAAATTGGATATTAATATACAGGTCTGCCCACTGTTGTGGAGTTGATTTAAAAGCCACTGAATAAGTAACCTCATTGTCTGGTGGATTATCCAGATCAATTCTTCCATATAAATAGTTGTCATCCTTTGCAAGATAGAGCGCCTTTATGTCTGAGCCAGGAAGGTCGGGATCAGCATCTCCAGACCTATCCTGAAAGATGGGGTTTATTCCATTCCAGTCATCAAGGGAGGAATCCTTTATGTTTATAGTCTTATTAGGGATAGATGTCCTTGCATAAACAGGCCCATCTTTTGCTCTCAATATCTCTGCCCATCTCTCTTGATTAAACTCAGGAAGTATGCCGTCAAGTGTTGGATCATCTCCTAAGCCATGAGCAACTGTTCCATACAGGGCTT
>QNBZ01000224.1 GCA_003644295.1 Planctomycetota bacterium | reverse complement strand
TTTTTGACAGACAATCAATTATTGTGTCATGCCTGCGAAAGCAGGCATCCAGTACATATATAAACCTATGGATTCCCGCTTTCGCGGGAATGACAGGGCGCAAAAATTAACTCCAATTGGTATCATATACGTTTAACTGATGGATTAGGAACACAATAAATCGTCTTGAAGCGAAGCGGAAACCCATTAGGGGAATAACCAATAAGCAATGACCATTTACCAGTTACCATTTAACCAATTAACCAACGACGAAATACGATATACGCAATACGAAATACGAACTATTATGCAAAACAAACCCAAACAAAGCCAATAAACCAGGCCTGCTTAAACACTAAACGAAAGTTTCGATTTTCGCTGCGCAAATTTTTCCTATACCATTTAGCAAGTATGACCTATAATTGGCTCTCTATGAAATCGAGAAAAGCGGCTTTTATTTATTCGCCGGAATTAGAGAAGTATAATTACCCGCCGGAACACCCTTTTAACATAACCCGGGCCACAAGAGTACGCAAGGTTATAAACTCTATGGGCTTACTTTCCGGCCCTGACAGAAGCGAAATACCGCCGGAGCCGGCTGAAAGAATCGTTCTGAAGAAATTTCACACGGCTCGCTATCTGCACGCCTTGAAAACTGTCTCTAAAGGTAAATTTGATACCGAAGCGCTGGGTATGGGAATCGGCACATCGGACTGTCCGGTTTTTAGTGGATTATATGACTATTCCGTTCTGGCCGCAGGTGGAACACTTGTCGCTGCGAAACTGCTGCTGACTGGCTCGGCTGATGTGGCGTTCAATCCGTCAGGCGGATACCATCACGCCGGCCCAGAGCGCGCATCCGGATTCTGCTACATAAACGATGTGGCTCTTGTCTGTACGATACTGGCTGAAGCCGGAAAAAGAGTTTTGTATCTCGATGTGGACGTCCATCACGGCGACGGAGTCGCTTATGCATTTTATGACCGCAGTGATGTAATGACCATATCGTTTCACGAGACCGGCAGAATGCTGTTTCCGGGAACCGGCTTTGAAGATGAAACAGGCACAGGCGCCGGAAAGGGCTACTGCGTGAACATCCCTCTGCCGGCTGGCACTTTTGACGAGCAGTATATGAAGGCGTTCGAAGCTATAGCGCTGCCGTTGATTAAGTTTTACGACCCGGATGTATTCGTTTTTGAGTTAGGGGCCGACGCCCTCGCAGGCGACCCGCTTGCGCATTTGCAATTGACTAATAATGTGTACGCCGACATCATCAACCACCTGCTAACTTTTAACAAGCCGATTCTCGCCACCGGCGGCGGGGGATACAATATCGAAAATACCGTAAGGGCATGGGCGCTTGCCTGGAACGTTTTGTGCGGGGCCGATAGTGGAAACGATGCAAATCTCGGTATGGGCGGCGTTATGCTCGAAAGTACCGAATGGCCCGGCGGCCTGCGGGATAGGACCATAGCACCGAGCAAGGCACAGCGTAACGCAGTAGAACCGGTAATAGAAACAACGCTCGAAGCGGTTAAAGCAAATGTCTTTTCAATTCACGGCCTATAATTTTTTTAGGAAAATTTGTCATCCTGACGGGTTATGCCTTTTTAGCATATATTTCCCTCAATACCTGGGATAGAGCCGTATACATCGCTGAAAGTCCGCAAATGATTCCTTCGTAACCTGCGATGTGTTTTATTGTAGCGTTACCCGTATGGTCTCCGAGAGCCAACAGGAAGAATAACAAAGCTAATGAGCCAAATACAAATTGCAGCGCAGGGTTCTTAAGTTTCAAAGTGCCGATGAACATAACAAAAGTGAATACTCCCCACAAAAACAAGTATGCTACCATTGCACCGCTTTGTGGAGCGTTGCCCCATCCTATTTTTGGCGCAACTAATAAAGCGACTAAGGAAAGCCAGAAAAGGCCATAGGAAGTAAAAGCTGTCGCTCCAAATGTATTGTTCTTCTTCCATTCCATTATGCCCGCTATAACCTGGGCTAAACCGCCATAGAAAATTCCCATAGCCAAAATCATCGTCCCCAATTCAAAATAACCAGCGTTGTGTAAGTTCAAGAGAACGGTCGTCATACCAAATCCCATCAGTCCGAGAGGCGCAGGGTTGGCTGTGGCGTCTTCTATTTTTATCTCACCCGCAGATACTTCTTTTCCCATAATCCTTCCTTTCACTTCAAATTGACAGAAAACTTATTGACCTCGACCTTTAATCAGATTCTCGACCACCTTCGGGTCAGCCAGTGTGGTAATATCACCCAGATTGTCGGTGTTTTTCTCGGCTATCTTACGCAAAATTCTCCGCATAATCTTACCGGAGCGAGTCTTCGGAAGTAAAGGAGCAAACTGAATTGCCTCCGGAGCTGCGATAGGACCAATCTCCTTTCGCACATGCATAACTAATTCCTTCTTTAGCTCATCGCTTTCATCGACACCATCGACAAGCGTAACAAAAGCATATAGCGCCTGTCCTTTGATTTCATGAGGTATTGGAGTAACCGCAGCTTCAGCGACCTTGCTATGACTGACAAGGGCGCTTTCAACTTCAGCGGTTCCGATACGATGGCCGGAAACATTGACAACATCATCAATTCTTCCCATCAGCCAGTAGTCGCCGTCCTCGTCAATTCGACAGCCGTCACCTGCGAAATAAATATCGTCATACATTGTGAAGTACGTATCAATAAATCGGTCGTGGTCGCCCCACATCGTGCGCATCATTCCCGGCCACGGCTTGCGTATGCACAGTTTGCCTCCCTCGTTCACGTCGCACTGGCTTCCATCATCCCGCAGAACAACAGGGTCAACACCAAAGAATGGCCGGCTTGCGCTGCCAGGTTTTAATGTATGAGCGCCAGGCAGCGGTGTGATTAAAATGCCACCGGTTTCAGTCTGCCACCATGTATCAACAATAGGACGTTTCTTATGCCCAATTTTTTCGTAATACCACATCCACGCTTCGGGATTTATCGGCTCGCCGACTGTACCGAGAATGCGGAGACTGTCGAGTTTGTACTTATCAGGCCATTGGTCGCCGTGACGCATCAGTGCGCGAATAGCTGTCGGTGCCGTATAGAAAACGGTAACGCCGAACTTATCGCAAATTTGCCAAAAACGTCCGGCGTCAGGATAAGTGGGCACCCCTTCGAACATCAGCGATGTAGCGCCGTTTGCAAGCGGGCCATAGACAATGTAGCTATGCCCTGTTACCCACCCGATGTCGGCAGTGCACCAGTAAATATCATCATCGTGAATGTTGAAAATGAATTTGTGAGTGAGAGTAACATGCATCAGGTACCCGCCGGTAGTGTGGACAACGCCTTTCGGTTTGCCGGTTGAGCCGGACGTGTAAAGGATAAACAGCGGGTCTTCGGCGTTCATACGCTCTGCTTCACATTCTTCGCTTGTACCGGCCATTTCATCGTGATACCACACGTCTCTGCCGGCTTTCATATCACACGGCTCTTCATTAACTTTAACAACTACAACATTTTCAATCGTGGGCGTATTTTTCAACGCAACATCCGCAATACCCTTGAGTTTGATATGTTTTCCCGCACGTAGGGACACATTGGCGGTAATTAACA
>QNBZ01000223.1 GCA_003644295.1 Planctomycetota bacterium | reverse complement strand
GTTGGGATTGCTCGACCTTAAGCATATCCACACAAATCTTTAGTTCAGGCCAAATGGGTAATTTATACATAACGCCCGGCTCTGGAGTAAACACTTTGATGCCAGCTTTGTTTAGTCTGCTATTTACTTCAGCTTTTAATGTTTCCCATACAAGCCCGTTCGGCTCTTCGTCGGGGTGAATAATAGTAACGAATAAGTTGTCTATTCCCTCCAGAGTTTGGTTAGGCCGTTTGGCCAAAGCTGGAACACATAAAATTGCAGTAACAGCAACCAAAACAAGATAAGACTTTTCGGCTTTCACAATCGTCAATCGAAAATCGAAAATATCTTCGTTACACTGGCTTGCCGAGTTGTTTTTCGATTTCAGCCAGTTTCTCTCCGAGCAGCTTCTTTTTCTTGGCCTCGATATTCAGCCGAAGCAGCGGCTCGGTATTGCTCGGACGGCAGTTGAACCACCAATCCTTATACAAAACGGTAACGCCATCCAGATAGTCGATTTGGCCATCGCTGTATTTTTTCGCAAGCTCTGCCATCTTCGTCTGCTTGTCATCTACTTTGAAGTTTATTTCACCGCTGCTGTAGTATCTCCGCAACGGCTTGATAAGCTCGCTGGCCGGCTTTTGCGCTTCGCTGACGATATTCAATACGTGTACCAATGTAATCAATCCGGAATCGGCGTAGTAGTTATCTCGATAATAGAAGTGGCCGGAAAGCTCTCCGCCGAATATGCCGTGCGAATCCCGCAGCGCCTTCTTCATAAAAGCGTGTCCCACACGTTCCCTTCGCGGTGTGCCGCCGTGCTTGATAATCTCTTCGGTAACTACCAGACTGCTGCGCAAATCATAAACGATTGTCGAGCCGGGTGCGCTTTTAAGAAAATATGACGCCATTAAAGCAGTCAATAAATCACAACTGATATTGTTGGCTTTTTCATCAACCATCATCAATCTGTCGGCGTCTCCGTCAAAGCAAATTCCGAAGTCGCAGCTTTCCTTTTTAACCGTTTCTTTAAGTTCAGCCAGATTTTCCTCGACCAGTGGGTTCGGCTCGTGTTTGAATGTTCCGGTATGCTTGAAGTTAATGTCGATTATTTCCAGCGGCAGAGCGTCAAAAATCAACGGCAGCATTTTCCCAGCCATTCCGTTTGAAGCGTCAACTGCAATTTTTAGTTTCCTTATATTCGGCTTCAGAAATTTCAGGACGTGTTTTTTGTATTCATCGGTCAGGTCGTATTTTTCTACCGAGCCCTCGGCTTTGCCGTGAGTGTGCAGCAGAGCCGTTGCGATGTGCTCTATATCTTTCAAGCCGGTATTTACGCCGACCGGCTTGGCGTACTGTCTGGATATTTTGAAGCCGTTATACTTGGCGGGGTTGTGTGAAGCCGTTACCTGCACACCGCCGCAGGTTCCGAAGTAATTGATTGCGAAGTACATCTGCGGCGTGTCAATCATTCCGATGTCGATTACGTTTGCGCCGGCTGAGTTCATTCCTTCGGTGAGCGCAGCAGCTATTCGTTTGCTGTGCGTTCTCATATCGCGACCGACGCAGAGCGATTGAGAATTGGCCTGGCCGCGTTCGTAGCCGCTGAGCAGCGACCGCAAAAACTGAGCGGATGCATAGCCGATTTTCCACGCATCCGTTTCGTCAATCTGGTCGGGATAAACGCCTCTTATATCATAGGCCTTGAAAATTGAAGAATCCATATTACCAACTCCTATAGCATTTAGTATATAGCAGTAGCGTAATAATTCAAATATCAAAGTGCAAGTATCAAAATTCAAAAATGTATGTGAGGCAGTAGTAAATCCCCATTAGCCAGCCATAGTTATTACAACTGCAATGCAAAAAACCGCTATTGTCGTGATTATAAGCTTCACTTCGCAACAAATCCTTTGAAACCTGATTCTATGGTTTTACTTTCCTAACGCATTATAAATCATCCAGGCAGATATTAGAATTAGAAGTATGCCAAAGAGTTTCTTCAAAAGCACCTTATTCATCTTGACGGATATTCTCGAACCAATCTGGGCGCCTACAAAGGCAGCTATTGAAAGTAAGATAGCAAGTTTCCAGTTAATCGTTTCCGAGAGAGAATGACCAAGAAAACCGCCAAGTCCGGTTAACGCAACCATAAAAGATGATGTGGCAATGGCAATCTTCATCGGCACGCCGCACAAAAGTACAAGCAGCGGAACCTTGAAAAGCCCGCCGGATATCCCCAGCAGCCCAGCAATGATTCCCGCAGCGCCTGAAAGTGGTATCGCAACAAGTAAATTGGCATCGTACTCATAATCACCAAATTTTCTGTGCCACCAACCAAATCCTTTTTTCTTGGGTGATGTTGCTTTATCTGCCTTTACCGGGCGAATCATAAAGTAGCTGGAAAAAATTAAAACCAGGGCAAATAAAACCTTCAGAACCGTGGCTCCGACCTTGATTGCAAAGTATCCGGAAACAAACGCCAACACATCAGTGATTGGGTCGATAACAAGTGCAAGTTTCCAGTCTATCATTCTTGAGCGGCCATAAACCCAAGCAGCCGAGATTGAAGTTGCCATCAGGACAAACAAACTTGTCGAGGCAGCATCGTGAAAAGGAATCGAGAAAGCCAGCATAATAGGCACAAAAAACGCACCGCCTCCCTGGCCAAACATAGAAAAGATAAGCCCTACGAGAAAGATAATCACAAACAAAGCAATGATTGTTGAAGTCGCCATTTCAAACTCTTTTTTTCCTACCGTTCATATCCAGCACAGGGAATACACAGCTTTTTCTCATTTTTTATTCTTATGCCGTGGGCAAAAACGACCTCGCCGCAACTCTCACACTGCTGCCATTCGAAGGTTCCCTTTTTGCCTTTGAAATCGTAGTCAAAGACATCAGAGATTTTAAACAGCACATCGTCCGGCTGGTTCATTATATTTTCAATCATCGGGTCAACAATTTCAGCGTCAATATCCTGCGGCTCGATGCCCTGGCTTCTCATCTGCACAAACTTTGAGCCGAGCCCTTTCTTTTGGAATTCGGGGTTAAGAGCAACCCGCACAGCTTTTTTCTTTTTTACGTCAATCAAAGTGATTGCATTCTTTTCGTAATTGAGCTTTTCGATATTGCTTTTTCCGAAAGTACAGCCGGTTGCGACCTGTACGCCATCGACAAAGCACATTGTCGCGTGTGCCAAGCCGGTTTCACAGAGACAATAAAGCTCTTTGTTGCAGGCAGGTTTTACCACACCCAATTTTCTCATTGCTGCCAGGCCTGCTCGCAGCCCTAAAGGCATCGCCGGACATTTATGGCCGTGAAATTTAATCGCCATTTCCAGTAAGTTACTTTCTACCATTGTAACTGCTCCTTTCTACTTTACCGGTTCTTGTAAACTATCTTCTATTTGTTATTCGGTAACTTGCAATTTAGTCAACTTGACTGACTTTTTAGTTGTCATGCTGAGCGAAGCGAAGCATCTGGCCTTATGACAAAGTTAAACCAATTGGAGTTAATTTTTGCGCCCTGTCATTCCCGCGAAAGCGGGAATCCATAGGTTTATATATGTACTGGATGCCTGCTTTCGCAGGAATGACACAATAATTGATT
>QNBZ01000222.1 GCA_003644295.1 Planctomycetota bacterium | reverse complement strand
TTCAAGATTTCTAAACACAAACATCAGAATAACACCCGTAAACGCCCCGAATAACGTAAATGGAGCGTGGGTTTTGCGCTCTGTCAAAATGTTATCAAGTTTGTGCTGCATCCGAATTACTCAATTTGAGTTAAATTCAAATTACCAAAAATGCAACTAAGTTGCAAGTATTTTTTTGGTTTTTTGTGATTTTTCTATTTCAACATCAACAACCGGCGGCTTATGCCGCTCGGCCCTGTTGGGCAAAAGTAAGGTCTTGTGTATCAAAAAGTCGTTGCGAATTTCAGCCCAGATGTGTAAATTGACGTTTTGAAATGTCAATGACCGGACGGGATATCGGGATTATGGAAGTAATATCAGACATTAAGGATGCGAAAAATGGCTGTGTGCTGACTATCGGCAATTTTGACGGCGTCCATATCGGGCATCAGGCGATTTTGTCCGCTGCCAAACGGGCCGCAGTGGACAGAGCAACAAAATTGATAGTGATGACTTTTGAGCCGCATCCGCTTGCGGTTTTGCGTCCGCAGTCGCCGCCCGGCATTCTGACGCCATTGGCGTTGAAAAAACATCTACTCGCTCAATTCGGCGTGGATTACCTTTTCGTTGTGGAAAGCGGCGATGGGCTTTTACGGCTTTCGCCAGCGGATTTCGTGAATAAGTTTCTTGTCAAGGATGTCCAGCCCTACATAGTATTTGAGGGTGAGGATTTTAACTTCGGAGCAGAGCGAGTCGGCGGGGTCGATACGCTGCGGCAGTTAGGAATCAAAAAGGGCTTTGAGGTTTGTGTGATTGATTCCAAAGAGGTTAAATTTATGAGCGGTAGAATCGCAAAAATCTCAAGCACGATGATTCGCGGTATGCTCGAAGACGGAAAAGTCGCTGATGCCGCCGTTGCGCTGGGCAGGCCATATCGGCTTATCGAAAGAGTTGTATCCGGCAGAGGCAAAGGAAAGCAAATCGGCTTTCCAACGGCGAATATGAAAAGGCCCCGGCAAATTATCCCTGCTGAAGGCGTATATGCCGGCTTTGCGGAAATCGCCGATAGTTTCGAGCGGCTTTTGTCAGCTAAAGAAAAACTGCCCGCTGTCTTTAGTATCGGCAGGTCTCAGACACTCGGCAACGATAATCCGCTGACGCTCGAAGCGCATTTGCTTGTAGAAAACACTGGCGACTTGCTCGGCAAATGGCTCGCTATGGACTTTGTAAAGTATATTCGCAGCCAGATAAAATTTAACAGCGAAAAGGAATTGGCAGAGCAAATCGCAAGGGATTGCAAAGAGACAAAAAAGATTTTGGGGGATGTTACTCAATGACGGAACGGATAAAAAAATTGGATTGAGAATATGGAATGAGGTTGAGAACCACTCAGAACATCCTGGCGAAAAAGTAGAAGTATAATTTGCTGATTCACCTGAGCTTAATCTTGTTGAGAACCTTTGGCATTATTCGCGAAGCCATTACTGGGCCAACAGAATTTATACTGATTATGATGCACTTATTTGTATTCAAAGGTCAATAGTATGAAAAAGGTCAGTGGCTTATCTTAAAGCTTTCGAACCTCTTCTTTCGGCCGATGTTTCCATCTACGGTGCAGCCACCAGTACTGGCTTGGGTCCTCCCGTACGAATTTTTCTATCGACTTGGTATATTCGGCTGTAACCCACTCGACCGGCTTATCCTTTTCAGCCCATTCTTCCGGGAAAATAATCCGATTAACTCCGATTTCAAAATAGAAACGGTTTCCTACTCTTCTGCTGTATCCAACCACGATTGGGATATTATTCGTAACGGCGAGCAGGCCAATGCTCTTATAAGTACTGGCCTTACGTCCGAAGAAATCGACAAACAATCCTTTCTTGCCGGCGTCCTGGTCGGCGATAAAGCACAAAGTAGCACCGGTGGAACTGACTTTTGCCATCAACTCTGTCGCCCCTTTCTTGTCGATTATCCTCTGCCCGGCCCGTCGGCGAACTTCATACAAATACTTGTTGATAAATTTGTTATCCAACGGCCTTGCGACGCTATAGACATTGAAGCCGAACAGCCCCATCAGGTAGCCCATAATTTCAAAATTGCTGTAGTGGCCGGTTATCATAAGCAGGCCTCGGCCTTCCTGCATCAGCCATTTAGCCCTTTCGACTGTTTTGTACCGGGAGTAGTTGCGCCAGTTATATTTTTTGACTAATCGCGGCGTGAACAGCACGTCAACCGCTAGCATTACGATATGCTCGAAGCTTCGTTGACCTGTCTGCCGGAGCCACTGCTCGCTCTTTTCGGGGAAACTTGCGCGAAGATTATCCAGAGCACGCTTTCTGCCACGATGGTAGTGTTTCCACAACCCTCGACCGAGGAAGCAAGCAGTGTTCAAATTGGTCTCGACATCGAAAAGGTAAAGAAAAACCACAAGAACCCGCAGCGCAATATAGGCAAGCCAATCTAAAAAGGGATTGTGTTTTTTTCTTTTCCTCTTCTTTCGTGGCACAAAATCAGCCATAGACGGTAATTTTAGACACAAAAAGCATCCTGTCAAGCGTTAGTAAATTGTATTACGTACCGTACGCAATCTGTTTTTGGAATTGGTTGCGTTCCGGCAGCAGATTTGCTATGATACACGCTGAATCCGGAAAATGTATGATGTATGATGTTAAGCAACTCGGGCGGAAATGAAATATGTAATGTTGTTGCAAAAATTTAGAAAGGGTTAATTATGGATTTTGAGCAGAATGACAATTTGTCAGAGCCGACTTTCGACTCATCTCAAACGCCGCCTGCAAAACGACAAACCGGCTGGAAAATCTTCTGGGGTGTTGTTTTGGGCCTGTCGATACTGGCAAACATAGCGCTATTCCTGATGCTGATTGGCGTAGTTGCTGTATTTGCAACTGGGCAAAAAGGTGTTTTTACCGAAGAGGTCATACAAGACGGGCCTCGGACAAGCAAGATTGCGGTGATTACGCTGAGTGGTGTAATAAACGATGAAAAAGCTCGTGGGATACATCGGCAGCTAAAGTCCGCCCGGAAAGATAAACATATAAAGGGATTGATTATTCAAGTGGATTCTCCAGGCGGGACAATTTCAGGCAGTGACGAAATCTACAATGAAATCCGCAAGTACCGGCAGGAAACGGATAAGCCGGTTGTTGCCTTTATGTATGGTGTTGCCGCCTCGGGCGGCTATTATGTCTCGGCTGCGTGTGAGAAAATCATAGCCGAGCCGACTACGATTACCGGCTCAATCGGCGTGATAGCAGGCCATTTTGTCCTGCAGGAATTATTAGAGAATAAGCTCGGCATTAAGCCGGCCATTGTCAAGTCCGGTGAGAAGAAGGATTGGCCGAGTCCGTTCCGGCCTTTCACAGAAGAGCAGCGTCGATATTTAGAAAAGAAGCTGATTAACCCCGCCTACGAGAGGTTTGTGCAGATTGTTGACGATGGAAGACCGCAACTTACATCAGCAGAGGTCAAACGCCTGGCTGACGGCAGTATTTATAGTGCCGCCGAAGCCGCCGATGAGAAGTTAATAGACAAAATCGGCTATCTCGATGAAGCGATAGAGCAGGTTAAGTTGCTGGCTGGAATTGAAAAGGCACAG
>QNBZ01000221.1 GCA_003644295.1 Planctomycetota bacterium | reverse complement strand
TAAATCCATATCTATCTACTATATTTTTAAAGGCTGCATCAAAACCTTTATTTTGCGTTCTTATATCTATATAAAAAAATGTAAATTCAGCATCTGGTTCATGTTCTTTAATAACTGAAGCTTGTTTTACTGCATACATACAACAAACACAGGAGCAATAAAGTCTATCACATGTTATATCCCGAGACCCCACGCATTGAATATATGCTATTTTTTTTGGAGATCTAAAATCTGAAGGTCTTATTATGTGCCCCTGGGTTGGTCCAGATACACACATTAATCTTTCCATTTCAATACTTGTCATTACATCTTCATATTTTCCATATCCATATTTCTTAAGAGCTAATTGAGGAACTGGCCCAAAACCAGGAGCTAATAAAATTGCTCCTACTTCAATCTTTTTAATTTCTGGTTCTTGTGAAAAATCTATAGCCTTTGGTCCACATATATTTATACATAAAGTACAAGTTTCATGATTAAGATTTAAGCAAGTGTCTTTATCAATATAATATGCAGTTGGAACTGCTTGAGGAAAATCTATTCGAATTGCTTTTGTAAAAGTTAAATTAGCATTATACCTATCTATAGAAAGGCGAGGGCATACTGACCTACAATCTCCGCAGGCTGTGCATTTTTCTAAATCTACATATCTTGGATTTATTTTAAGTGTAACTTTAAAATTTCCTGCTTCACCTTCTACATTTATTACTTCTGTTAAGGTTAATATTTCAATATTTGGATATCTACCTGCTTCTACCATTTTAGGAGCCAAAATACAAAGACTACAATCATTTGTAGGAAATGTTTTGTCAAGTTTAGCCATTACTCCACCAATACTTGCACTTTTTTCTACAAGATACACATAATATCCCAGATCTGCTAAATCAAGTGAGGCTTGAATTCCAGCAACTCCTCCACCTACCACTAAAATTTTTCCTTTAGCTTTTTGCACTTTTAACTCCTTATTTTTGCTTATTATGATACTGCTTGTTTCATTTCTACACTACCAAAATAATCAAGTTTATGAAATGGTGGAATATATCTTGCTTCATCAAGGGCTCTTCTCATAGCCATATCATAGAGAATTCTGGGTTTGGGTTTATCAATACCAAGTGCTTTTCTTTTTTGATTAATTCTGTCTATCATAATATTAGCAAATTCATTTGCAGTGCTTGCAACCCTCCAGGAACCACCAAAATATTTTTCTATCTCATAAAACAAAAAGTGCGTGGTTTTTTTACTTTTTATGGTTGGGAAATTTGGTCCAAATACAACTTGAATACCACTTGTTACAAAATACATTCCAATAGATACAGCCTTCTCGCTCATCCATTGAGGAGCACATCCAACTGTAGGAAGTTCATATATATCATTTCCTAATCCGCCAGTATGAACCATTTCTGTGGCTGCAATAAGAATTCGTGAATTATCTACACAAGATCCTACATGAAGCACTGGTGGACATCCTATCGCTTCGAGAACTTCTCTCAATCCTGGACCAGCAAGCTCAGCTGCTTCTGGTGCTAAAAGACCTGCCATACCAAGTTTAATAGCTGAACATCCGGTTGTTAAAACTAATACGTTATTTGCTATTAACTCTTTTGCAAGTTCTACCTGAATATTCTCTTTAACTCTAAATTGATCACATCCTACTATTGCTGCTACTCCTAAAACTCTTCCATTTATAATATTTTCATTTAATGGCTTATAACTTGCCCTAAACCTACCTCCCATAATATACATAATTGTTTCATGACTAAAACCTACTACTATTTCTACTGTATCATTAGGAATATAAACTT
This sequence comes from Planctomycetota bacterium, assembly GCA_003644295.1. Lineage (GTDB taxonomy): Bacteria > Planctomycetota > Phycisphaerae > Sedimentisphaerales > Anaerobacaceae > B140-G9. The sequence goes on along the minus strand of QNBZ01000221.1, from coordinate 1,803 downwards.
TAGATGGATCTCTTTTTGGGAATCTTGAAATAGCAATTTTTAAAATTTCTTTAGCAGTTTCAAGAGGATGTTTTTCATTAAAAGATACATGTATAGCTCCCTCCATCATAGAAATAGGATTAGTTGTTATCACAGCAGTATGATATTCATTAGCTATTTGTGTTATATTAGGCATTATGCACTGCACATCTACTATCATGGCTTCTAAAGCTCCTGTTGCAATAACTACCTCTTGTTGAATTGAGGAACCAGCAATAGGAAGACCTCTTCTCATTAAGACTTCATTCCCTGTGCAACAAACACCAACAAGATTAACACCTTTAGCTCCTACTTTTTTAGCCATTTCAATAATTTCTGGATCTCGAGAGGCTTCAATCAATGCATCTGCAACAAGAGGGTCATGCCCATGGACTGCAACATTTACCATGTCTTTACGGATAACATTTTTTCCAATATTTACTCTTGCTTTAATAGGTTTAGGCGTACCAAGAATTAAGTCCTGAAGTTCAGTAGCTATCATTGAACCACCCCATCCATCTGCAAGAGCACATCTTGCAGCCCCAAGTAAAATATTTTTATAATACTGATCAACTCCCATATGAGTTCTATGAATCAATTCCACAACCTCTCTATCAATACCTCTTGGGAGAACTTTATATTTTCTCCATTTTTCAACAAGTGGACGAGGAGCTCTATGAGCTAAAATCAGTTCACCTTCTTGTTGAGAAAATGCTTGAAAAGCTTTATCTGCTATTTGTTTTAATATCTCTTGTTCAGATAAGTTTGTATCAACTCCTAAAGCATTAGCAACTATTTTAAGTTTTCTTTTGTCTCTAATTTCTAAAGGTGCTTTCCCATGGACAGCTTCATAAAAAGCTCTTGCTATTATCCTTCCATGGTCAGAATGTGCAGAAGCTCCTCCTGCAACTAATCTTGCAAAATTTCTTGCAGAAACTACACTTGCATCTGCTCCGCAAATTCCTTTTAACTCCTCTACCCCTTCAACTATTTGGCAAGGACCCATATTGCAATTTCTACAACATGTTCCTCCTTTACCAAAACCACAAGGTAAAATACCTCTTCTTTCTACTCTTTTTGGAGCAATATAAAGATCTGGGGCTTCTTCTAATAATTTGCTATAAAGTTTTTCAGCTGTAGGATTCTGGAATTCAATCTTTATTTTCCCAAATCTTGCCCTTTCATCTATCTCAGGAACAGCTTCTGGTCTTTCTTCTACACTTTCTGTCTCTTCTATCTCTTCTTCTTTTTCTAGTTTTATCTCTATTTTCTCTACTTTAAATTCTGGTTTCTTTTCAACAATTTCTGGTTTTTCTTCTTTAACTTCAGGTTTTTCTACTTCCTTTTCAATAACTTTTAATTCCGCACATGTTAATGTTTCAATTTTCTCTAATTCCTCTTTAAGTTGACCTGATATTATCATCTGAAGTTTTTCAACTACATCTTTACCAAAATAATTTTTTTCTAATTTTTCCAAACCACTTTCTAAAGATTTAACACCTGAATGAAGAATCTTTATACCTGTTTTTAAATCTACAAGAACTTTAGCAAGTCTTTCTATAGAAATTTTATTATCTGTCATTCTTACCCCCAATTTGTATTTAAAAATATCAATATTTAAATGGAAAAATAAAACTTTAAAATATAAATGAAAAAAATTTAATTAATTGTGAAAAATAGCACTTATCCTATTTTACTTGGAAGACCAGCCCACATCTTAGCAGATTCCAAAGTATTTTTCATCAACATTGTAATAGTCATTGGTCCAACACCACCTGGAACAGG